>JACZRM010000143.1 GCA_022576105.1 Chloroflexota bacterium
GGATGAGAATCCAGGAGTCGCATCAGCAATCCTACTACCAAAGTCCCGACGTGCTGTCGCTGCGGGAACGCATTGAAATACGGGCCGTGGAAGGCTGGCCGAGGAGGGGGGACGAGCGCTACCGCGCGGTGGTCACGGTCACTCTGAAGGATGGCCGGAAGCTCCAGAAGGAGAGTCTCTGGAGACGGATGACCGAAGAAGAACTGGACACTAAGTTTTCCTATCTGGTGGGCCTGCGGGCTGGGGAGGCCAAGGCCCACGAACTGGCCGGGGTGCTGAAACACTTGGATACAGCGAGCAACGTGGCCGATGTAATGGCCCAGCTAGAGCTTCCCGAGGCCAGTCTGGACCAAGTCTAGGGTCGGTGACCGGCGACCGCTACTCTGGTCGGTGGCGAGCAGCCCAGGAAGCGCAGCTTGACCAGGGTTGTCGCCTCACCGATGCAGCCATCTGGGGCAGGTACGAGAGTACCAGCCGGGGGTACCGTCGGCGGGGTTCAGGCGCGGGCGGCCTTACGCGGTATCAAGCCCGCCGGGGCTAGTTTCCCAAGCTAGAGGTTGGCGAGCCGCCAGAGCTGCTCTTTACGGTGACATATTGCGGGTTGCCCCAGTCCAATCTGCTGCGGTACTCCACACCACTGCGGTTCTCCAGGGTGCTAATCATTTCGCCACTGGATGTGACATAGACCTCGAGGGCGGCAAAAGCGTCACTGCTGGACGAGTCTTTGGCCATCTCCCCCGAGTTGAGCCTGCGCCTCCTGAAGGAGCGGGTGCTGTCCCAGCGTAATATTCTGAAGGTGGAGCTCCACGTAGCAAAAAAGGGACGATTGTTTGACGCTATAGTTCAAACGAGATTAGTTGGAGGGTAGCCACTAAAAAGGCTACGGTCAGCCGATTTCTCGGACCAGGTCAGAAACACGTTGCTTAATTTGGTCTCTTACATCCCGTACGAACTCATAACCTGCCTCTAGGGTGTCTTGAAGATCCCAAAATACCACTTTCTCATTGGCAAGCAGGTAGTCCGGAAGCGTATCTTTGTCAGCCATGACAATTACCTTATCCGCTGTATCGACCATTGCAGTGGTCACCTGCCTTCTGGTAGCGCCGGACAAATCAATTCGTTCTTCCGACATAAGTCGTAAAACGACCACGGAGACTCCCCGCGCGGCGGCCTCTTCTACGACCTCTTGGAGTGTTTGACCTTCTTGCTGGTGCACCCTCGTACCAGCGCATTCCGCATGGTTCGTTGATAGATGGTTAAACAAAGTTTTGGCTATTTGACTTCGAGTGATATTGCCATTACAAACAAAAAGGACTTCCATGATTCTCTCCTGAGTCGAGTAGATTTCAGACTCTTGGTGAGTTCTTCAAGAGCCACTGACCTTCCCCCTAAAGTTATACCACGGATAATGAGAGTTCGTGCTGTTGGCGGAAGGTCTCAGGAGCCAGGTAACCCAATGAACTGTGGGGTCGGGCCAGGTTGTGGTCTTTCCGCCATTCTTCGATCATCCTCCCTGCCTCCTGCAGGTCGCTGAACCATTGTCCGTTCAGGCATTCATCCCGAAACTTGCCGTTGAAGCTCTCAATGTAGGCATTCTGCCTGGGTTTGCCCGGATCAATGAAGTGCAGTTTCACTCCTCTTTGCTGGGCCCAGCAGGGCATCGCCTTGCTGGTGAACTCCGGTCCGTTGTCCATTACCAATACCTGGGGCAGACCGGTGGGATCTGCCAGCCTGTCCAGCACCCGGGTCACCACCACGTTCCGATGCTGCCCGTCGCGGGTCCATGCCTCGGCCAACCCTTCCCTCACCAGCATTTCATCAATGCTTTCGCCATCCATCGTGTAGACGTAGTAGAGAATTCGGTCGAGGCCATCTCCTTGCCTGGGGTCGAACTCTACCAGCACCGCCGGACCAGCCAATTCTTTGAAGCGCTCCGTAGCGTCACACGCCCCGTTCCGGAGTGTCCACGCCGAAGAGCCGGACGCGCAAGTTGGAGGAGGCAAAAGTGTTCCCTGCGATGACCCGATGCACCGGTATTGAAGAGCAATCCCTGCAGCAAATGATGGTGGAGCAGCCAAAGAGGTCCAGCGTCGGCTCTGGCGTTGGAAAGTCGGCGGTCAGCGTGCAAGGCTTGGCAGCAGGGGCAGCACACACTATTCCTTTGATGCCAAGCCCCCGATTCATCCTTTTTCTTCTTACCCTGGCGAATGCTCGCTTTATACAAAGCATTTCTAGTTTAAAAACCAATAACCCCTCTGGGAACCGGTCAATGCACGGTTCCCAGAGGAGCTATTGGCCTCTGAGATAACGAGTCTCTCCTAGTCAGGAAATCAACTAGCCGGAACAGAATCGCTTGTTAACTCCACGATGCGAAAGACCGTGGGGAAGTCCGGCAGGAAGACCATACGCCACGCTTCCAGCCCGGTCTGATACGCTTCAGCCGCGCCACCCCATCGAGCCGCCTTAACAATGCGTTCGTAAAGATGCTCTTTGCTGGCTCCACACTGATGGGCCATATGGACATGGATGGCGATATGGCCTGCGGCCTTTCCTGCGCCGACGTAGACCATCATTCTGTGCAGCTCCTCTCGCATGCGCTCCTGGCGGGTCATCTTGCCGTGTTCGGCCTCCCAGCGGTCGTTCCGAGCCTTAAGTGCATCCGGGTCCATCTCAGCCAAGAGCGCGTGATAGCCAACCGCGAACCCGCTTATTTCAGTAACCCTTTTCAACTCCCTTTGCTTTTCCTCTTCGGTCCAAGCCATGGTTCAACTCCTTAAAGTAATTTTGCGTAGTGCCTCAAATGGGAAGTTATGCAGCAGGAACCGAATCGCTGGTTAACTCAACGATCTGCGTCGGGGAGACCGACGGGAGGTCCGGCCTGAAAACTATGCGCCAGGCCTCCAGCGCACCCTGACTGGTTTCGGGGGCTCCGCCCCATTGAGACGCTTTTTGCAAACGCTCCAAAATGTACTCTTGCGAGGCACCACACTGGTGGGCCATATGAACGTGAATGGCGATATGGGCCGGCGCTTTTCCTGCGCCAACATAAACCATGGCTCGTTGCAGCTCTTCCTCCATGCGCTCTTCCCGGGTCATGTGGCCGTACTCGGCCTCCCACTGTTCGTTGCGAGCCTTAAGGGTATCAAAGGCCACTTCGGCCAAGACGTCGTGCGCAGTGACCCGAAAGCCGCTGATTCTCGTAACTCTTTCTTTCTCTGCTTGCTTTTCCGCTTCGGTTGGCATAGTTTTCACTCCTTCCAGTAACTTCAGCACGTTGGATCTGTCCTTTAAATGACACCTCCTCCTTGGCAGACTTTATGACACAAACCTAAGGGAGGTGTCAACCAGGAGGCGCACCATTACATTGACCGAAATCGACCCTTTGTTTGACACCCTATAGTAGGCAGGGAGGTCCCTGCGCCACGTGAGCGGGACAATTTAGCGAATTGGTTGGCGGTTGACGCGCTCGTTGCATCCTTCTATAGTTCGAGACATCCCAGAGGGTCGAACGTCCGACAAGGAGAAATCGGAATGGTGGCAACTAACGTGACAACAGTGCTTCATCCCGCTGCTGAAGAAATTTCGGAAGGCTACGAATTGGCACCCCGGTTGGGCCAACTTAAGGGGATGACGGTTGGCTTGATCGATAATCACAAGAAAAACTCTGACGTTTATCTGGATGAACTGGAACGTTTATTGAAGGAAGAGTTTGGCGTTGCTCAGGTGAGGCGCTACCGGAAGATTAGCCAAAGCATGCCCTCACCGGAGGAGGTGCTGGATGAACTGGCGAAGGAATGTGACGCCACAATTCACGCGGTGGCGGATTGAGGGTCTTGCACAGCGTGGGGTCTCCACGATGGAATTGAATCAGAGAAACGGGGCCGGCCAGCAGTCACGGTAATCACCCACGCCTTTACTCGCGCCGCTCAGATGCGGGCCCAGGCGTTGGGAATGGTCGACCATCCGGTTACCGTGATCCAACATCCAATCGCAAGCAAAACTAAAACCGAGATCGCGGTATTGGCGCAAAGTAGCATTAGCGAGATCGTTCAGGCTTTGCAATTACCGGACCGGGAGGCGACTCCATGAGTAGCACGGATGGAGGAGCCGGGGCTGCCGCTGTCGACAAACAAGATGGAGCCAGCCGGCTGCTCGTCGAAGGCTCCGTGGTAGATATTAACAGCTATTTCTACGAACAGGGGTGGACCGACGGCTTACCTGTCATTCCGCCTACGGAAGACCTGGTCCTCCATATGATTGAGGCTTGCTCGCTCCCCGCGAACAGAATCCTGGGACGGATGCCTCCCTTGAACGGCACGGTGACTGCGGAAAAAGTAGCGATCAACACTGTAATGGCTGGATGCAAACCCGATTATATGCCAGTAGTGCTGGCGGCGGTTAAGGCGGTGTTGCAACCACAATTCAATGTCGGCTCGATCACGACTACCACCGGCGGCGCAGCCCCGGTATTGATCGTCAGCGGCCCCATTGCCAACCAGCTTGGAATCCACGGTGGAACAGGGGTCTTTGGTTCCGGCCACCAGGCCAACGCCACCATTGGCCGGGCTCTGCGTCTAACTATGCGGAACATGGGTGGGGCGAAGGCTGACACCATGGAAAAGTCTACCCACGGCTGGCCCGGTAAATACACTATGTGCTTCGCGGAGAATCAAGAAGCCAATCCCTGGGAGCCGCTCCACGTGGACCTGGGATATCCGGCGGAGGTTAGCACCGTTACTGTGTCGGCGGCCCGGGGCATTCATACGATGGTCGAGGCCACCCGAGAGACCGGAGAGGGAGTTCTGGAGACATTGGTCGATTCAATGACCGCCGGCGGGATATCTGGATACTCCTATCAGGCCCGAGGGGCTTCTCCGGTGGTGGTCCTGGGGCCGGAACACGCCGCTGAAATCGCTGCCGCCGGATTCGGGCGCAGGGACGTAAAGGAATACTTGTTTCAACGGGTCCGCATACCTCTGGGGCAATTGAAAGAGCGAGGGCACTGGGGATCACGCTCTTGGCCCGAGGAATGGGAAGACTACGGCGATGACTATGCGGTGCCATTGGTAACCGACCCGGAGCAATTCTTGCTGGTAGTTGCCGGAGGTGATGGCCGACATTCCTCCTGGTTCCCGGCGTGGTCAGCTACCCAGCGGGCGACGGAAATAATCCAGTAGGCCGGGGTTCACGCAGAGCAATTTTACCCTTGGAAATTTCCTGATATAGCTCCGGCCCGCATGGCGCGTAGGGCACTATTGGTCTGCCTTGACATGCTC
>JACZRM010000144.1 GCA_022576105.1 Chloroflexota bacterium
ATCCACTGTGGTTCGACAGGCTCACCACGAACGGAACCAAATTGGCTCACCACGAACGGATACGGCATGTCGCCGTTCATCCCGAGGGAGAGAGTGAGGCCGAGCGGTTGGCGAGGTCGGGGTGAACTTGTCGAGAGTCTCATTGCCCCAGGAGCTATTTTTCGGGTCGCTTAGATTATCTTCTGAGGCTATACGCCGTCGAAATTGCCATTGCGAGAGTCAGTAGGTAAACATGATCCTTTGTATCTCGACGGGATCATCGGTTACGGTCAACGCCAGCATCAGCAGAATACGGGCCTTCTTGGGGGCCAGGTTATCGGCGACTATGTATCCCTCTTCCTGGAAGCGCCGCGTGCGCATCACCCGTCCACTGCCAACCTGGGTAGCCACCACCACCTTGACCCCCTGCTTCTTGGCCGCGCGCAAACCCAGCATGTACTGGGGCGACGAACCGCCACTGCCCAATCCGGCGGCCACGATTCCCGGCACCCCGGCCCCCGCCAGCGCATTGATAACCAAATCATCGGCACCCGCATAAGCGTAGGCAATATCCACGCGGGGCAGTTCCTCCAGAGTGTCCACATCGAATTCGGTGGCGGCGGTATGGGCCTTGGTGGGGGTCCGATAGAACACCACCTCCTGGTCAGAATCGGCGTAACCCAGGAATCCCAGTTCATTGGAACGAAAGGTCTCCAAGCGATAGCTGTTGGTCTTGGTAACATCCCGGGCCGCCTGAATTTCATTGTTCAAAACGGTGAGCACTCCCCGCCCGGCCGAATCGGCGCAGCCAGCCACCCGTACGCAATCAATCAAGTTGACATCGGCGTCGGTGCCTAAACCAGTGGGCGGGCGCATGGCTCCGGTCAGCACCACCGGCTTGGAACTCTTGACGGTTAAATTCAAGAAATAGGCGGTTTCCTCCAAGGTGGCCGTGCCGTGAGTTATCGCCACTCCGGCAGCGTTTGGGTCTTCCCGAAAGATCTGGTTGATCCGCCGGGCCAACTGCAACCAATGCTGGGGGCTGACATCAGTGCTGCCAACGTTAATCAATTGCTCCGCAACGACCTCGGCGAACTCGTTGGTCTCGGGCACCCGGTCCAACATCTCCTGAATCGTCAGGTGTTTATTTCCGTAGCTATAATTAACGTAGTCGGTGCGGTAATCCCCAACGAAGGATATACTTCCTCCAGTCCCGACGACGTAGACTCGCGGCTTGCCGCCATTTACCATTCGGCCTCCAAATAACTAAGTGGGCAACCAGGTGGCATCGAGCGCCAATTTGCAGTAGGATGATGTACCCGCCCAGTATACGCCATGTAAATGTGATGACCGTTAACCATAAAAGGTATAAATTGCCGCTTAATACCCCGGCCCGAGCAGTATGTTGCCTGCTGCTACTGTTCACCCTGGCCGCAGCAACGGCTTGCGGCAACAGTACAGCGCCAGTGGAACCGCCTCCCCCTTCCGACGGGTCAGTACCATCAATAGCGACAGAATTACCGACCCAGATTGCCGCCCCGGCTACGACGCCGCAGCAGGGCAATCAACCACCCACACCGCCGCCGACATCGGGAATACCACCAGACAGCGCGCCCGTAACCAGCACTGTCGCCGGCACCGTAGTCGTCACCCGACCCGCCAATTTAGCCGAAATACAGATTACCGTAACCGAAATTTCCCAGGATGTTTCAGTAGAGACGGTGGTGCAAAACCTGGAGGTGCCCTGGGCAATCGCCTTCGCCCCGGATGGACGCATCTTTGTTACCGAACGCCCGGGGCGAATCAGGGTGATTCGTGATGGCAACCTACGGCGGGAGGCTTTTGCCGTTCTCGACCAGGTGGTCAGCATTTCCGAGTCCGGGTTGATGGGTATTGCGGTACATCCCGACTTCGCCGACAACCACTACCTGTACGTTTGCTACACCTACCAGAGTCGGCGGGGCGAACTCCGCAACCGGGTGGCCAGGCTAACCGACGTTGACGGCGTGGGCAAAGATCATCAAATAATCCTGGACGATATTCCCGGCTCCAGGAATCACAACGGTTGCCGCATTGCCTTCGGACCGGACCGGAAACTGTACGTGACCACCGGCGACGCCCAAGACCGAGACCGGGCGCAAGACCTGGATTCGCTGGCCGGTAAGGTGCTGCGCCTGGATGCCGATGGCAGCATACCCCAGGATAACCCGTTCATTGCCTCCTACGTTTACACCTTCGGGCACCGCAACCCTCAGGGCTTGGACTGGCACCCGGCGACCGGAGACCTGTTCATAACCGAGCATGGTCCGGACCGTAACGACGAGATCAATATTCTGGAACCCGGCCGCAACTACGGTTGGCCGGCAGTGACCGGGCAGGCCCGCAGCGATGAGTTCGTCGGCGCTCTGGTCGCCTTCACCCCCACCCTGGCCATCGCCGGAGCCGCCTTCTACTCCGGAGATATACTCCACCCCTCATGGCAGGGCAGCTTGGTCTTTGCCACCCTCAAGGGATCTCAACTGCGCCGTCTGGTGCTGTCGCCGCCAACCTTCCAAAGCATAGAATCCAGTCAGGTGCTGGTGGACCGCGATTATGGTCGTCTGCGGGCGGTGGCGGTCTCCCCGCAAGGGTACCTGTACTTCACCACCAGCAACCGGGACGGCCGGGGCCAACGCCGGCCCGGTGACGACCAGTTGCTGCGATTGGCGCCGGTCCCAGCGGGCCCGCCAAGGACTTATCACCCGGACGAAACCGGGAAGTTTGAGCTGGCACTAGAGCCGGGGACCTACCACTTACGTTGGGAGGGAGACGGTTTTGCTCCCCAGGAAATCCAGCTAACAATCGCGGATAACCAGAGCGTCAACCTGGGCCGAATCGTTCTGGAACCCTGAATTCCTAGCGGCATCGACCCTCATTTTGCATTTTCTCCCTTGCTCCAGTAATATATACTAGGTTCAGGTATAGGTTGGGTCATGGGGTTAGGCAGAGGCGACGATGGCAAACAATCGCTGGCTAAAAAACAGCTTGGTCTACGTCCTGATAATCATCGGGGTGATTGTAATTTTTTACACCCTGATACCCACCTTTGGCGCCAGTGATGAACTCCCCCTAACTGAAGTAGTCTCCAAGGCCAAGAACCACGAAATCAGCGAAATTATAGTGCAAGGCCGCAAGCTGACCATCATACCTAGGGTCACCGGGGGAGCCGGCGGCGCTACCCTCACCAGCCGCATGGGTGATCAGACCGATATCGTCAGCCTGTTGGTGGACAACGGGGTGGACATCGGTCCCACTGGGGTACAGGTCAATTTCAAAGGCTCCGGCGGTCTGGGCAGCGTCCTGGGCATACTCTTCAATTTCCTACCTCTGATCTTCTTCGGCGGCCTGATACTGTTCATGATGCGCCAGGCCCAGGGCAGCAATAACCAGACCATGAGCTTTGGCCGCAGTAAGGCCCGCCTGCTGACCCACAATCGCCCAACAATCACTTTTGACGATGTTGCCGGGGTGGACGAAGCCAAGGCTGAATTGGAAGAGGTGGTGGAATTCCTCAAGTATCCGGAGCGGTTTCTCTCGCTGGGCGCACGCATACCGCAAGGACTGCTGCTGGTTGGTCCTCCCGGCACCGGAAAGACCCTGCTGGCCCGCGCCGTTTCCGGCGAAGCCGGCGTGCCCTTCTTCCACATCAGCGGCAGTGAATTCGTTGAAATGTTCGTGGGCGTCGGCGCCGCGCGGGTCCGAGACCTGTTCGAACAGGCCAAGCGCAACGCTCCCTGCATTGTGTTCGTCGACGAGATCGACGCGGTGGGCCGCCACCGGGGAGCCGGGCTGGGCGGAGGCCACGATGAACGAGAGCAGACGTTGAACCAGATTCTGGTGGAGATGGACGGGTTCGAGACCAACACCAACATTATCGTCATCGCCGCCACCAACCGCCCCGATATTTTGGACCCGGCCCTGTTAAGACCCGGCCGCTTCGACCGCCGGGTCACCCTGGACCTGCCCGACGTCGTGGGCAGGCACGCCATCTTGAAGGTCCACGCCGCAGGTAAGCCCATCTCCAGCAGTGTCGATCTGAACACCCTGGCCAAGGAGACTCCGGGGTTCAGCGGAGCTGATCTTTCCAACTTGATCAACGAAGCAGCTCTATTGGCCGCGCGCAGGAACCAGAAGAGCATCAATATGCCGGAATTTGAGGACGCGGTGGATCGAGTCGTCGCCGGCCCCGAGCGCAAGAGCCGGGTGATCAGCGTTCGAGAGAAGGAAATGACCGCTTACCATGAAGCGGGTCACGCATTGGTGGCTTGGTTGTTGCCCCATGCTGACCGGGTACACAAGATATCAATAGTGGCCCGAGGCTCAATGGGCGGCTACACGACCCTGCTGCCGGAAGAAGACCGCTATCTGTGGACCAAGAATCAGTTTGACGACATGCTGGCGGTAACCATGGGCGGCCGGGTGGCTGAAGAGTTAATCTTTGACGAGGTCACCACCGGCGCCAGCAATGACCTGGAGAAGGCAACCAAGATAGCCTTGGGGATGGTTAAGCGCTATGGAATGAGCAAGAACCTGGGGCCTCGCACCTTCGGCAAGCGTGAGGAACTGGTTTTTCTGGGGCGCGAAATCAGCGAAGAACGGGATTACGGCGATCGCGTAGCGGAGGAAATTGACCTGGAGGTCAAGGACCTGACCAAACACGCTTATGAGAACGCCCAGGCGCTGCTGGTTGAGAACAAGCCCAAACTAGTGCAAATAGCCGAGTATCTAATTGTTCACGAATCGGTGACGGGAGACGCGCTGACCAGTTTGTTCAATCAAGATGACCCAGGCACGGAAGGGGATACGGGTACACCGGTCAAACCGCCGGAAACACCCACTCCCTACGCCCCCAGGCCGACACCGCAGCCAACGGTGCCCCGTCCGGCTCCATCTCTGTCCAGCCGGTACAGCCCGCCGGAAGCCACTACCGGCGACGCCACCGACTAGCCTCTTCAATTACTCAACTTGGGCTATACCCAACAGCCTACCTGAAAACAGATAGGCTGTTGGGTATAAAACGTATGCCTTCTCCCCCGACAACTCATTATAAAATGCACCGCAGCGTGCGCCGAGAGAGAGATTAAATTGATTTCTCCGTCAGCTCGGCGGCCTCAGCGGTAAATACACCACTTCAGTAAGAATAGGGCCGGTGGTGAGTGAATACTTAAGAACCTGGTTCTTGGGCGCTCGACTCCTCTCCTGGCAAGGGCAACTGGCGGTAGTAAATACCCCAAGC
>JACZRM010000145.1 GCA_022576105.1 Chloroflexota bacterium
ACATCGCCCGCCGCAGTCAGCACCACCCACAGAAGGGCGACTATCAGCGCATCTCATCTCACCGCGAGCCTGCTTCCGCCTTTGGGAATCCCTGGTGTCCTCCCTGGACCGGCAGCCTGCTGGAACCTAACGCCTCCTCCGCTGCCAGTCAAAGGAGGGATGCATCGTGGATTAGCAGCCCCTAGCGGCTCTGGTCAGGATTCTCACGTCAAATCGGTATTGACAGTTGCCCCCTTTTCCCCGGAGGTTAGTAAGAGCGCTACGGCCGGACATTTGGTAATTTGTCCAGAGATATAAGCGACAAAACAATGGAATATCTCCACTCAATTGGGACGAAGCTGCGTGACCAAGGTGTCCACGCAGTCGAGCACTGGATTCTGCACAGTGATCCAGCGGCTGCTAGGCCTTCGATTCTCCGCCTGTGGCCGACGCAAGAAGCCTGATCCACTGGGCCAGTTTCGGGGTGTCGACCTCCTTGAGCAGGTAACCGCTGGCGCCCGCCAGGTAGACCTGCCTACGTTCCTCCGGGTCGCTGTAGGAGGTGAGCACGGCCACTTTGCTTCCAATGCTGGAGGAGCAGGCCCGCCTACATATGTCAATGCCGTCTACCTTTTTCATCTTCACTTCCAAGAGCACCAGGTCAGGACGGCGTTGACTAATCTGGCGCAGCCCACACTCTGCATCGCCCGTGCTGCCAACCACGTGCAGGCCGGGGCATGAGGCCAGGCGGCGGGCCAGCATCTCTCTTGAGGGCCGGTGTTCGTCGATGAGGAAAATCCGAATACCCATCTCGCCTACAGCCTAAGAGCAGCGCCGCATTCTGGCGAGTGCCGTTGGTCATACTTTGGGCAGGCCATTTGGGCACAAAAAAGGGCTGTATGGAACAATCGCCGCTCCATAAAGCCCCAATCTTAAAAAGATAACAGGAATAATTAGACCCGACGGGCCTTACTGCTGGTAATCCCGGTGGGACCGACGCTCCGCCACGTAGGCTGCCGCCTGGGACCGGCGGGAAACCTCTAATTTTCCCAGAATTTTGCTCACATAGTTCTTCACTGTCTTGTCGCTAAGATTGACTATCTGAGATATCTCTTTGTTGGTCTTGCCCTCGGCCACCAGTTCCAGGATACGTTGTTCCTGGTCCGTTAGTTGGGCCAATTTGTCGTCGTCTTTGCCCCGCCGGACCCGCTCCAGGACCCCGGCGGTAACCGCCGGGTCCAGCAATGACCGACCGGCGCCCACTTGTCGAATAGCTTCGACGATTTCCTGGGAGCGGATTTCCTTCAGCAGGTAACCTGAAGCCCCCGCCATGATGGAGCCCATGACCGCCTCCTCGTCGCTGTAGGAGGTGAGCATGAGCACCTTTATGTTGGAGTTTTGGGACCGTATGTCCCGGCAAGCCTCGATGCCGGAGGCATCGGGCAAGCGGATATCCAGCACCACTACGTCGGGAGCTAGTTCGCTGGCCTTCGCTACCGCCTCAGCTGCCGTGCCGGCCTCTCCCGCCACCGACAGGTCATGTTGGCGGGATATGAGCGTAGTGAGACCCTTACGGACGATATCATGGTCGTCTACTACCAGGACCCTTAAAGTTTTAGCTGCGCTCATCTTCTCTCCTTCTGGTCGTCCGGGATACGGTTGGTCGCTCCTCCAAAGGGAAACTGATCCGTAATCGGGTACCTTTCCCAGGCGCAGTGTCTATCAGCAGGATACCTCCCAGCCCCTCCGCCCGGTCTTTGATGTTCGGCAGCCCGTACCCCTTGCCCAGTTCGGCCTTCTTGGGGTCGAACCCCACTCCATCGTCGGCAATGGTTAGATTTAGCTGACCGTCGGAAACCTCCAAGGACAAAGAAACATTCTCGGCCTGGGCGTACTTCTCTACATTGGAAAAGGCCTCCTGAAGGATGTGCCATAGGTTGACCGCATAGCTTTCGGACAGGCCGACCAGGTCTACGTTCACGTCCAGGGAAACGGCTACCGCGGTTCGGTCCTCGAGGTATTTAACCAGAGTCCCCAGGGCATCATCAAACCGCCGGCCCTGGAGTTCACGGGGCCGAAGGTCCATGATGTAGCTGCGAATGTCCCCGATGACCCGGTTCAGGTCTCCAATCGCCTCTTCCAGCCGCGGCGGCACTTCCGCTGGTTCCTGCGGCGCCTGATACGCGATGTCCTCCAGGGTGAGCCCTACGGCATATATGGATTGGATTACGCCATCATGAAGGTCCCTTCCGATGCGGTCCCGTTCCTCTACTACTGCCAGCCGGCGGGACTGCTCTCGCTGCTGCTGATAAAGCTGAATATTCTGGATGGCCACGGCCAGTTGGTCCGCTAAAGTCTCCAGGGTTGTCACATCGCTTTCGTCAAAGGCGGGAGACGATGTGCTGTCGACGGTGATAACAGCTACCACTTCACCTTTCACTATGACGGGGACCGCCAGTTCAGCTAAGCCGTCAGCACCCGTTGCGGCAACATTGCTGGGGTCCTTGGGAACCTCGTTGGCTAACACCGCCCGCTGGTTCTTTGCCGCCAGGCCGGAGATGCCCTGGTCCATGGGTTGGGAAGTCCCCAAGGGGATCTCGTTCCGGAGCGGTCCCGCCACCGCCCGAACCTGGAGAGAGCCGTTGCCCTCTGCTACCCAAGCTACTTGGACATTCCGGTAATCGAAGCTTTCTTGGAGGAGCTCGGCCAGCCTCTGGAGCAATTGGTCCAGGTCCAAGATACCGGTCAGTTCTCTGCCGATGCGATTTAGAGCGTTCAGCTGGGCCGAACGGCGTCCCTCAATCTGGAAGAGACGGGCGTTTTCGATTGCTATCGCGGCCTGCGCGGCGAAGATGGTGACCAAAGCCTCATCATCCTGGGAGAACTCCTCTGCGCCTATCTTGTTGGTCAAATAGAGGTCACCAAGCACCCGGTCCTTATAGGTTATGGGCACTCCTAGAAAGCTTTCCATAGCGGGGTGGTTAGGCGGAAACCCCACCGATTGGGGATGTTCGGCAAGGTCCCTCAAACGTAAGGGCCTTCCGTCTCGGATCACTACTCCCAGTACGCCCCCACCTTCCGGGGGTCTACCGATGCGGTCACGCTCCTCTTCGCTGATCCCGGAAGTAATAAACTGGACCAACCTTCCGTCCGTTCCCAGTACTCCCAGCGCGCTGTAGGAGGCGCCCACTAACTCCCGACTCAGGTCGGCGACGTTCTGCAGCACCGCATCCAAAGATAGCTCCGAGGTTAATGCCGAGATTGCATCATACAGCCTACGCCCCTGGCTCTCGCCCTGAGGCCCGTAGGAAGCTTCGCCGCGACTGCTTGGTCCACTGGCCATCCGTACTCCTCCCGAATCCATTATATCCTCCCTGGGTAGCGTGCCGAAAGACACTAATCCCACTGGGCCATTTAGCCATACAAAACGGGCCTGTCGGCCTGGCAACCCCGTGCCGTTTGCCACTATGTCCCGGTGGACCAGGGTGCTAAATTGACTATGTGAATAATTTCACACAGTCTCCCAAGAAGCTTGGTAGTGAGAACATTGCACGGCAAAGCCTCTGTCTGCCCAGCCTCAACGTGAGTGATTGGGGCATGCGAGCTGAAGAATCAGTCAAGATGCCCCGGAGGGTACCAAGACATCCGAAAGGAGGGCGATCATGAATGGAAGGATATTCTGGATCATGGGGTTATTTCTTGCTGGGCTCCTGACGGTGGCCTGCGGCGGCGGCGCATCACCGGAGTCATCTGCTATCGATGGTCACGAAGATGCGCCCGTGGTAGCGCAAGAACATGGCCACGAGGTGATTCCCGACACTACAATTCACGAACACTCGGCTCAGATCCCCACCGGAGAAGGGCTCAACCTTGGTCCCGCGCAAATTACATTAGGTGACGGGCCAGCGGGGATAGCAGGCAGCCGGTTCACAGATCCAGACGTAGAAATTAATCTGACCGCCGATGTGGTTCAGTGGGAAGTGTTGGACGGAGAGTTCATTGAAGTCTGGGGTTACAACGGCCAGTACCCGGGCCCTGAAATCCGGGTGATGGAGGGAGATAAGGTAAGAATCAATCTCACCAACAACTTACCGGAGGCCACTACTATCCACTGGCACGGGATGGAAGTGCCCAACGACCAGGATGGAGTCCCTGGCATCACCCAACCAGACATCGAACCCGGCGCTTCCTGGACATATGAGTTCGTGGCGCCCAAGCCGGGTACCATGATGTATCACACCCACTCTAATACGCTGGTACAGCTGTCCAAGGGGCTATTCGGGGCGTTTATTGTGGAGCCTCGCGGAGGTCTACCTCAATACGACCGGGAGTACACGTTGCTGCTACATGAGACCGCGGGGTGGTACACCATCAACGGCCACTCCTTTCCTAAGACGCTGGAGGACTCGCTTCTGAAGATCAAAACAGGTGAACGCATCCTCATTCGGATGATCAACGCTGGACAGCAGCACCACCCCATGCACCTGCACGGTCACCAGTTCAAGGTGGTACAGCTCGATGGCAATCCGCTGACGAATCCGGTGGTGGTCAATACCCAGGACATTGCTCCAGGACAAACGGTGGATGTGGAAATAACCGGCACCAATCCAGGGACGTGGGTGTTCCACTGCCACGTGCTCTTCCACGTCACCAACAAGGGAGCATACCCGGGTGGAATGCTCATCGCCCTTGACTACGAGGATCACACTTCGTACTTCGAGGAGCAGGCAGCGGCAGCTAAATAAGCGACCGACAAATGCGACCAGGCTCAACGATGTATGACTGTTGGCCCATTTTTGTGGGCCATTCGGCCCTTTTTGGTCCGGTCAGCAACCAAGTAACGTTTATGGCGGGCCACTTGTTTGGGGACCGTCCTCCCAGTAAGTCCCCCGTAGGCGATAGCCATTCTTGCTGGTGGGGGCAAAAATCCAGGCTTCTTGCCTATTATGCGGTGGGACCTGTCGAGGGTTGATTTTTGGGTTATGGACGACCTCGTCTAAAGAACCCGGTGAGAGCGGATATGCCAGGATTGGTTCACATTCAGACCACAATCAATGGCGACCAAGCGGATTTCCTCTGTGAACCCCGTCAAAGTCTGCTGGAAGTCTTGCGGGATGTCTTGGGTTGGACCGGTACCAAGGAAGGATGCAACGACGGCAACTGTGGTGCCTGTACCGTAATCATGGACGGCAGGATGGTGACCTCCTGCCTGGTGCTGGCGGTAGAAACACCAGGCAAACAAATCACAACCATCGAGG
>JACZRM010000146.1 GCA_022576105.1 Chloroflexota bacterium
GTGACGTTTTGACGGTGATAATTTCATCTTCGATGTTTTCGACCGTGCCGGAAACCGCATTGCGGCCTTCAAAGTTTTGCCCAAAGTCTTGTGTCGAACCGTCGCCGGGGTGTGAGCCTTGGGTCAGTTCTCCTTGAGTAACGGAACCCTCCTCATGCTCTTGCCCCGAACGTCGCTGGAATTGCCCGCCCGGGCCTTGGCCGAATTGTCCACTTTGTTGGGAGAAATTGCCGGCGGCTTGGCCGAACTGCCCACTTTGCTGGGAGAAGTTGCCAGCCGGTCCGCCAATCGAATTAGCTTGAGGCTCGGTTCCGGAGGATTTACCCAAGGCTACGCCCCCGGCGAAGGCTCCACCCAGGCCGATACCCAAGGCTAGCGCAATGCTGAGCAACACTATAAACGGCTTACTCATGTTTTAACTCCTACTCGTATCTCAGGGCGTCGATGGGATGCAGGGAGGCGGCTCGCATGGCCGGGTAAATCCCGAAGAATAAACCAATGGCCGCTGATACCGCTAGCGCTAAAATCGCAACATCCAGGCTAGGGGCGGTGCGAATGGCCTGCCCGCCCAGCAGTGTGAGGCCGTTCATCAACCAGGCCAGGGTCCACCCAAAAGCCACGCCGATTCCGCCTCCGCTCAAACTCAGGAAGGTTGCTTCAGCAACGAATTGCAGCAGAATGTCCCGGCGCTTGGCCCCCATAGCTTTGCGGATGCCGATCTCACGGGTGCGCTCAGTGACCGACACCAGCATGATGTTCATTATGCCAATCCCGCCCACCAGCAGAGAAATGCTGGCAATGGCTCCCAAGAACATCACAAAGGTGTTGGTGGTCTCTTCCAGGGTCTCCAGGGTGTCCTGCAGGCTGGTGATGGTGAAGTCGTCTTCTCCGGTTATTCGATGCCGCAGTCGCAGCACCGTGGCAACTTCTTGGATTGCCTGGTCGATGTCCGCCACGTCGGGAACCTGGACGTTAATGGTGTTTACACTCACTCCTCCTTGAGCGGTGCGCTGGGAGCTGAGCCGGTAGTAAACCGTGGTTATTGGCACCAGCACCTGATCGTCCAGGGAGCCGAAGAAACTGCCTCCTTTGCTTTCCAATACTCCAACTACCTGGAACTGTTTACCGTTGATGCGTATAGGCTGACCCACCGGGTTTCTGAATCCGTATAGCGATTCGGCAACACTCGAACCTAGCACCGCCACCGGCGCGTAGTTTTCAACCTGTCCCTGACTAATGAACTGACCGGTGCTGACCGGATAGTTGCGAACGGCCTCATATTCGGGTGTTACACCCACTATCTGGGTGGAGGTGTTGTTTCTGCCGGCCACCACTTGCCCGGAGGTACGCAATTCGGGAGCGACTCCGCCGATTGATGGGGCGAATAACGGGTCCATTAGTGCGGTGGCATCGTCCAGGGTTAGAGTCCCGGCGCTGCCCTGTCCGCCGAAGACCCCGCCCTGGCTGGACTCGCCGGGGCGGACGAACAGCAGGTTGGTGCCCAGGGATTGCAGGTTTTCGGTTATTGATTGCTGCACGCCTCGGCCGATTGCCATCAGGGTAATCACCGCCGAAACGCCGATGACTATGCCCAGCAAGGTCAGCGCGGCCCGCAGCTTGTTGCTTCCCAACGACGATAGGGCGGTGCCAAGTGTGTCCAGCAGGCTCATGGCCGCGGCCTCTCCCCTAAAACCGCAGCCTGGCCCGGAGTCTTTTCGCTGGTGGCCCGGTCTTCGATTATCAGACCGTCGCGCATCGATACAATGCGGCGCGTTGATGCGGCGATGTCGGGTTCGTGGGTAATGATCACAACGGTCAAGCCTTCCTGATGGTTCAGTTCCATCAGGATTCCCACTATGTCCGCGCTGGACTGGCTGTCCAGGTTACCGGTTGGTTCGTCGGCCAGCAATAAAGTTGGGTCTTTGACCAGGGCGCGGGCAATGCCCACTCGTTGTTGCTGCCCCCCGGAAAGTTCAGTCGGGCGGTGTTTAATGCGGTCTCCCAGCCCCACCCGCTCCAAGGCCGCGATGGCCCGGTTCCTGCGGTTGTGACTGTTGCCGTAAAGCAAGGGAATTTCCACGTTGGCCAGCGCGCTGATTCGGGGCAAAAGATTGTAGCTCTGAAAGACAACCCAATATCCTGGTTGCGTATCTCCGCCAAACGGTCATCCTTAAGCTTTCCAACGTCGGCCCCGTTGAACCGATAGCTGCCGGAAGTGGGGACGTCCAGGCAGCCCAGGATATTCATCATGGTGGATTTCCCCGAGCCGGAAGTTCCCATTATTGCGACCATTTCCCCCGGTTCAATGGACAATGTGACTCCTTGCAATGCCGGTACCTCGACTTTGCCCATTTGGTAAATCTTGGTCACATTATCAAGCTGGATCATTGGGGTTAATGCTGCCCCTGGGTAGAAACCGCCCGGCCGCGCCCGCCCCGGCCGCCTCCAGTTATTCCGCGCAGTTGGCGGAACCCGGAGCCAGTAGTGGTCACCTCCGTCGATTCCATTAACACCTGCTCGCCCTCCTCAAGTCCCTGGTGGACCGCCACCCAGAAATCATCGCTGTTGCCCAGCTTCACCGGTCGCTCTACCACGCCAGAATCGGTCACGACCCGGACCGTTGGCCGGTCAAAGCTGCCGTACAGCGACTGCTGGGGCACCATGAGGACATCCTTTTCTTCACTCAGGATTATTTTGGCGACCGCAGTAAGTCCTTCCCGCAATAGGAGGCTTGCTGGTAGGTCAACCTGGATTTTGATGGGATAAGTAACCACGCCCTGCTGGCTGTCGGCGGCGGACGAGATTTCAGATACAAACCCGGCAAAGACCTGGCCCGGCAGAGCATCGAAGGTGACTTCGGTGGGAATTCCCTCCGACACCAGCAAAACGTCAACTTCGTCCACGATGCCGTCGATTTCAACTGAACTGGTGTCCACGATTTCCACGATGGTTGTGCCAGCCTGGACATCCTCGCCTTCAACTACATTTACCAGGGCAACCAGGCCACTGATGGGAGATTTCAATTTGGAATCGTCCAACAGCTTGAGCGCGTCCTCCAGTTGCTGACGTGCTGATACTACCTGAGATTGTCTGAGAGCTAATGGGAGTTGCTGTTGGTCTTGGGTAAGAAAGGCGAGTTCCTTTTGGGCTTTAGCCAGGGCGGCCTGAGCAACTATTACTTGCTTTTCCCGGAGGATTATCTCCAGCGAGTTGGCGCTGGCCAGCATTTTCGCCAGGTCTTCTTCGGCCTGAGTCAGCGATGCTTCAGCCGAATTGACCTGGGTCTGCTTCAATGCGGCCTCTAGCGGATCGACCCCTATCTGTAAGTCGGCCAGAGACTTGATGCCTTGGGCCAGGTCTGACTTGGCAACCTCGACTGCCGCCTCCAGATCAAGCAGGGTGGTTTTCCCGGAATTTTCTTGCAAAATATTCAGGTCTTTTAGGGCTTGGGCCGACTCCCTTTCAGCAACCGTGAACCGGGCCTGCCGATTTTCGAATTCGGCGGTCTGTGCCTCCAGGTCCTGAAAACCGTCAAGTCGTATCTCGACAAATGTCCTGTGTTGGCTAATGAAGTGGCCGTAGTCTGCCGATGACCTTTCCTGGGTTAAGATGAGTCGGGCCAGTTCCTTTTGGGAAGCCTCCAAGTCTTGCTGGGCAGCTTCCTTGTCGCTCAGAATAGTTTCTAACCACTGGTTGTTGGCGTCTTTGTATTTTTGCAGAGTATCCCGCGCCTGTTCCATCGCCAAATCGGCGTCAGCCTTGGTCTGCTGGGCTTCGGCCAGCCGCAGTGCCAGGTCAGGTACATAGTTGGCCAAGGCATTGGTGGCTGCCTCCAGAGCCAAGTCTGCGTCTGCTCTGGTTTGTAAAGCTGCAGCAAGTTGCTGAGCATATCCGGGCTTCAGGTCGATCAATTCCTCCTGGGCGGCCTTCAAATCCAGGCGGGCGTTAGCGGCCAGTTCTTCCTGGGCCAGTAATTTGGTGGGCCTCTGGGCCGTCGCCAATTCCTCCAGCGCGGTCTGAAGGTCAAACTCAGCGCTGGCCACCTGCTCCGCCGCCTTAGCCAGGTCCAGGGCCAGTTCCAGGTCTAGTTGGACCAAGGAGTTCTCGGCTTCTTGCAGGTCGATTCGGGCCTGGGCCGCCGACTCCTCCAAGAATATCACGGAGGCCTGGTCAAGTTGGGCCAGAAGCTGACCTTGGGCTACCTGTTGTCCCTCCTTAACCAGGAGCCTGGCGACAGTACCTTCCGATCCAAAGGACAGGGTCTCCCGCTGGGAAAAGGTTAAACTCCCGTTGGTGGAAACCTGGTTGACCAGGTCTCCGAACCGGACCGGAATTATTTGCTGGTTGTTAGACAAGTCTAGCTGGTCTGCTGAGGTAGTGTTGCTGTATACGCCGTAGGTGGCCCAGGCCGAACCCAGCGCCACTACGGCCAGCGTGACGATTTGCCACCGCTTCAGCCCCTTGAATGACTCAAGCAGCCAGTTAGTTAGACCTTCAAGATTCATTTTTCTCATCAACACTGATTAACCTCCGTTAGTTAGTGGGAGCTCAAAGAAGAAGCGACTTCCCTGTCCCAGGTGGCTCTCAACGCCAATAGTTCCGCCGTGGGCTTCCACCATTTGTTTCGCAATGGTCAGGCCCAGACCGCTCCCCCCAGTCGTTCTGGCCCGGGACCGGTCGGTCCGGTAGAAACGGTCAAAAATGAGGGTCTGGTCCTCCAATGTAATGCCGGGGCCGGTGTCGGCAACACTCACCCGCAGGTTGGTGCTGCTTGCCTCCGCGCTAACGGTGATCGACCCCCCCTCAGGCGTGTGGAATATGGCGTTGTCCAGGAGATTGGAGACAACCTGGGCGATTCTGGTGCGATCCATAGAAATCGGGGGAAGGTCCGGCGGAAGTTGAATTTCCAGGACCAATCTCTTGCCTTCAGCGTTGGGCCGAAAAGCTCCAACCGTGTGGTTGAGCAAGTCTTCCATGGAGGATGATACTAGTTCAAGGCGCATTGCTCCAGCGTCGGCTAAAGCCAGTAAGCGGAGGTCTTCGACCAGTTGCACTACGTGCCGGACCTGCTGATAGATGGTGTCGATGGTCTGCTGGTCGGCCGGCAGGACATTGTCTTTAATCGCCTCCAGGTAGCCCTGAACGTTGGACAGCGGCGTCCGCAGCTCATGGGCCACGTCG
>JACZRM010000147.1 GCA_022576105.1 Chloroflexota bacterium
AACGAGATAGTCCGCCGGGCCAAGGAAGCCCAGGAATACGGAGCGACCGAAGTTTGCATCCAGGCGGGATTGCCTCCCCAGATGGAAGGCGACCTTTACATCAAGTTATGCCAGACAATCAAGGAAGAACTGCCCGACATACACATTCATGGGTTCTCCCCTGAAGAAGTTCTATATGGTTCCATTCGCTCTAAATGCACCATCAGAGAATACCTGGAAGGCTTGAAAGAAGCTGGAGTGGGCAGCCTGCCCGGGACTTCTGCCGAGATATTGGACCAGGAACTGCGCGACCTGATCTCTCCGGGCCGAATTACGGTAAAGCAGTGGGTCGAGGTAATTACCAACGCCCACCAATTGGGTATCCCCACCACCTCAACGGTGATGTTCGGACACGTCGAGACCAATGAACATATTGCCAAGCACATCGCGCTGCTGCGGGACATCCAGCAGCAGACCGGCGGCTTCACCGAGTTCGTGCCCCTGAGCTTCGTCAACTCGGAAGCGCCCATGTTCTTGAAGGGTCTGATTAACAACGTTCGCTCCGGCCCCACCGGCATGGACGTGATTAAAGTCCACGCCATCGCCCGCATCATGTTGAACAACTGGATACCCAACATTCAGGCTTCCTGGGTCAAAGAAGGCAGCCGAATGTCTCAGCTATTGTTGACGGCCGGGGTCAACGACCTGGGCGGCACGCTAATCAACGAAAGCATCTCCACGTCGGCGGGAGCGCAGCACGGACAACTGATGCGTCCCTCCGAGTTTCGCCAGATGATCCGCCAGGCCGGGCGTATCCCGGCCGAGCGCTACACCGGCTACCAGATAAAGCGGGTGTTCAACGAAACCGACCAGGAGGTGGACCCGCTGGACCTGGTGGGCGACAACGTGGAGGAAATCTTTGGCTCCTACAGCCGGTTGGTGAAAATGGACTCCTTCCGGTTTGAACATCCCCGCCATGCCTCGGCGCAGGAAGCCGAAGCCCGAACGTGAAAGTGAGTCCCGGAAAGTGAATCCCGGAAAGTGAATCCCGGAAAATGAGTTAGTGAAAGTGAGTCCTTAATCAATATGGACGGCAAAGTGCTGGCGTTGGCTGGCGGGACCGGCGGCGCCAAGCTGGCCCTGGGATTGGCCAAAATCCTTCCTCCTGAGCAGCTAACCATAGTCGTGAACACCGGGGATGACCAGTGTTTCCACGGGCTGCATGTTTCGCCAGACCTGGACACCATCATGTATACGCTGGCCGGGCTGGTCAACCCGGAAACCGGTTGGGGATTGGCCGGCGACACCTTCAACTCCCAGGGGATGCTGCAGAAGTATCACGTTGATACCTGGTTCAACCTGGGCGACCAGGACCTGGCCACCCACATTCGCCGCACCCAATTGCTGGGGCAGGGCAGCACACTGTCCCAGGTAACTGCAAATTTGTGCCAGAGCCTGGGTGTACAGCCCGCGGTAGTTCCCATGAGTGACCAGCCAGTGCGCACCATTCTAAGCACCGACGACGGGGAAATGCCGATGCAGACCTACTTTGTGCGGCACCGCAGCGAACCCAAACTCAAGAAAATCGACTATGCCGGCGCCGAAGCCGCCACGCCGTCGCCCAAATTCAGCGATGCTCTGTCCCAGGCAGACCTGATTGTTCTCTGCCCGTCCAACCCGTTCCTGAGCATCGGCCCAATCCTGGCGATACCCGGCGTGCGGGAAGCGCTGAGCGAATCCAAATCAGACCAACTTAGAATTGCGGTGAGTCCCATCGTTGGGGGAGCCGCCATCAAAGGCCCAGCCGCCAAAATAATGGAGGAGCTGGGGCATGATGTGTCCTGCCTGGGAGTGGCCCGCATCTACGCCGACATCTGCGATACCTTTGTCATTGACCAGCAGGATGCGGGTCTGGCCTGCGACATTGAAAATCTTGGCTTGAATGTGGTAGTTGCCCCTACCATCATGAACAATGATGCGGATAAAATGGCGCTGGCCCAGCGTATCCTTCACCAGCGTAACCCTCAATTGAAAGGCTCCTAGACCATGCCGGAAATACCCACTTTCGTCCCGATAATCCCGATGAAACCCCTATCCCAGGGGAAGACCCGGTTGTCTCGGCAATTGACCGAGGATCAGCGCGCCGAGTTGGCTGCTGGAATGCTGCGACGGGTGATTACGGCCATTAAAGGAGCATCAATCGACTTCTTTTGGGTGGTCGGTGGGGATGATCGGGTGCGCCGCATGACCCGAAACCTGGACGGTATTTGGTTTGAAGAATTGGGGCGGAACCTGAACGATACTGTAACCAAGGGATTTGAAAAAGCCTACCATGACGGCTATTCGGCGCTCTATTTGCCTGGAGACTTACCTTTCATCAAGCCCAGTGACGTGATCAGCCTGTTGCGGTCCTCCGAGCGAGGGACCAACGTTACACTGGCCCCGTCTCGCCGCGACGGCGGCACCAACGGAATTGTCGTGCCTTACGGTATTCCATTTTTACCTGACCTGGGACATCGCAGCTTCGCCAAACATCTGTCACAGGCGGCATCCAAAGAGATTTCAGTCTCAATCACCTACAGCCAGGGTCTGGCATTTGATCTGGATACTATCGACGACCTGGAGTCCTACGAGCACATGGAGCCGGGTCTGCTGAAACGGCTGGTTCCCAAGTGGGAAGGTCCAACGGGCGAATAGCAGGGCTCAAGCCGAATATATTTTGGCCTAACCCCTCTTCAATTGTCGGCATTGCTTCCAAAGTGTCAATTGTGGTCTGTGATTGGGGTCAGAAGATTATCCTTGTTGTTTCCCTGAGTCCTTCGGCCCCGCCTGTCCCTTCGATGAACTCAGGGCAGGCTCTGAGCTTGTCGAAGTGGCTCAGGATGAACTCCGCGAAGGGTCTAAAATCGAGTCAAGTAGATCCTCCACCTGCTCAAAATGAATTTTAAGGCAAGGCTTACTTTGTGGAAGAGGCCAATGTGTAAGAGACCTGATGAGAGGAATCAATGTCTGGTAGCAAGCTGAAGCTGGGAGTCTTGTTGCCCACCCGGGGGTTGCTCTTGGGGGATGTTGCCCCCAGCAACGCCAATCTGGTGCTTGACCTGGCGCAGAAGGTGGAAAGCGCGGGCCTGGACTCGGTCTGGGTGGGCGACAGCCTCACCGCCAAACCGCGCATGGAGCCGTTGAGTACGCTGGCCGCAATTGCAGCTCAAACCCACCGGGTGCGGCTGGGTACGGCGGTACTGCTGATGGCGCTGCGACACCCGCTGTTGCTGGCGCAAACCCTGGGCACGGTGGACCTGATCTCCCAAGGACGCCTGATCATCGCGGCGGGCACCGGCGGCGCGTTTAACCAAGAACAGCAGCAGGAATGGCGGAGCGTTGGAGTCGCCGCCAACCGGCGGGCGCGTCGGCTTGAAGAAATGGTCCAGATTGTCAAGGGCTTGGGCCGGGGAGAACCGTTCTCATTCCAAGGGGGTCACTTTGACCTAGACTCGGTCTCGATGAAACCTCAACCGCCCCGGGCCGGCGGAGTTCCCATCCTGCTGGCCTGTCACGGGAGGTCGGAGGTCCGGGACGCCCAGATTCACCGAGCAGCGAAGTGGGCTGATGGAATCATATCCATCGCCGACACCCCGCAGGAATACCAGCAGGTGATACAGGAAGTGCGAGCCGCCGCCGCCGATCTGGGGCGCGACGCCGCCGCGCTGGAAGCCACCATGTATCTGACGGTTAACCTGAACCAGGATGTGGCTAAGGCGACTGCCGAAGCTGATAAATGGCTGATGGAATACTATGGAGCCAACATCTGGGGCAGCCGTTGGGGACCCTTTGGCGGTGCGCAACGAGTCAAAGACCGCATTGCCGAGTACGCCGATTCCGGCGCGGAAACCGTTATAGTCAGGTTTGCGTCATTTGAACCGGAGCGCCAACTGGATATTTTTCTCGACCAGGTGGCGCCCGCTTTTGGATAATGAGAATAGTTAGGCGCAAGCGGCGTTCCAGGTAGACGCAATCTCATCGAACAATTTCGGAACAATTCCGCTGGAACGAGGCATGGCCGAGGTCCAGCACGCATTGTTTAGTCGAATCTGCTAATCGGTTGCCAGGGTAAATGAAGGGTGGAGGGGTTCAATTTGTACCCAATAGATCTTTCCGGCAAAAAGGGCATAATTTTTGGTGTAGCCAACGATAGAAGCATAGCTTGGGCCATTGCCAGCGTACTGGCGAAGGCAGGAGTCCAGCTAGCGTTTACCTATCAAAATGACCGGCTCAAGAGCCGGGTGGACCGTCTGGCCGAAACCCTGGAAGGCTCCATCACTCTGCCCTGTGATGCCTCCGACGACCAGCAAATCACCGATGTTTTTCAGCGCATCGCCGACAGCTTCGGCGAGCTTTCTTTTCTGGTGCACAGCATTGCCTTCGCCAATCGGGACGACCTGGCCGGGCGCTTCTCCGACACCGGCCGGGAAGGCTTCCGCCTGGCCCTGGAAATAAGCGCCTTCACGCTGCTCCCGATGGTCAAGCACGCAGCTCCATTGATGAAAAACGGCGGCAGCGTGATCGTCATGACATTCCAAGCATCACAGAAGGTTTATCCCGGATATAACGTTATGGGCACGGCCAAGGCTGCCCTAGAGCATGAGGTACGTCAGCTAGCGGCAGAATTTGGGGGGCAGAACATTCGGGTTAACGCAATTTCCGCCGGGCCATTGGACACGCTGGCGGCCCGGGGCATCCACGGATTCCTGGACATGAAGAAAATTCACGCTGAGAAAGCGCCTTTGCAGCGCAACATTAGCGCCGATGAAGTGGCGAAAACAGCCCTGTTCCTGTGCAGCGATCTATCCAGCGGAATCACCGGCTCAATCATACCGGTGGATGCCGGCTATCACATCATGGCAGTGTAGTCCAAGACTAAGCAACTATCTCTGATCTCTACCGGTCAAAACAATATTTCCTTCGACAAGCTCGTCCCTTCGATAAACTCAGGACAGGCTCTGAGCTTGTCGAAGTGACTCCCCCCTCCCTCTCCCATCAAGGGCTTTGCCTCAAAATTGCCGATTGCGGCCTTTGATTGTAGTGAAGAGCCTATCATTGATGTCTCCCTGAGCGTAGAGAAGGGTCTAAAATCGAGTAAACCAGATTTTTCGCTATACCCAGAATGA
>JACZRM010000148.1 GCA_022576105.1 Chloroflexota bacterium
TCCTGACCTTGGGCCGAATGGTGTGCGGCTCAACGGCAATCTCGGCTCCCCGGCGCTTCAGTTCCGCCACCGCCTCGTCAACGTTTTCCACCCGGAAACCAAAGTGGTCCAGCCCAGTGTGGGGATCAGCCGGACTGGCCGGCAGATCGGCATCGGGGGCTACCCGGGCGAGGAATATTGCCAGGCCGTTAACGTCCAGGTCGATACGAGGCTCGCCGTCGGACTGGATGGACTCGATGATCTTAGCGTCGAACATCTTTTCAAAATACTTGGCCATTCCTTCCGGGTCCTTGGAACGCAGGTGAATGTGGTCGTAGGTATAGGTGATCATATTATCCTCCTTTTATCGGCAAAATCAGTCCGCCGCCAGCTCCATCAAGCTGGTGAGATGCTGGCAATCTTTGCACCCGCTGCGACCGGAAGGGCTGTTTTGCAGATCGTAAATCTCTCGCGTTTTAGCCATTAACGGCTCCAGAATGCCAACGTCCAGCGGGACATCTACGATGTGCACTGAGAAGCCCAGGGCGAATCCATCCTGGTTATGGTTGGCGTCATTGGCGGCCGCCTGGTCATCGGTTATTGGTTCAGTGTAGACCAGCGCCAGGCCCGTCACCGGGTCCAGGCCGCATTCTTGGCCAATGAGGGCGTAGCCATTTAGCTGAGTCTCATACATGGGATAGAGTTTGTCCTGGTTTTTGGTGTGGCGGGATGTTTTGTAATCGACGATGATATGGGAGCCGTCTTCCCGTACGAACACTCCATCGGGGCTGCCGGTGAGCAGGATATTGTATTCATCGTTAACTATTTTGAACTTGGAGTAGTGGGGTGGGTCTACATAGCCGGCCAGCGCCCCCAGACCACTCAGCCAGGCCGGAGCCTCATGGTAGCGGTCGAACCAACTGTGAATTATCCTCTTACTGTAGGAATCAATAGAACTGAATATCCCGGGGAATATCTGAAAGGGCATCTGTTTCAGGCGGAGTTTTAGCCAGAAGCACCGGGGACAAAAGCCCGGCATTGCTACATCTCCCAGCGCTTTGGCCGATATGCGGACCTGATCTGCCATGATTCCTCCCTACTGGACCTGGGGCGTATCAGCCCCAAAGCCGGCCGGCGCCAAGGGTATTGCCAAGCCTGGCCCAAAGAAATTCGCCTAGCGAGACAAATTGCTGCCCAACCGGGAAACTTGAGCGGGGTAAATGCAGGTCGGTTCCTCCGACTGTCGTTAAGTTATCCTCCAGACCTGGGCCTGTCAAGAACGCTGTTGACGGCTTAAACTACCAGCGGTACAATACTGATTGAGCCAATTCTTTAACAACAAAATAACGCCTGAAGGTGGCCCCGCTTTTATGAGGGGCTGAAAAGGGAAGTCGGTGAAAGTCCGGCGCGGTCCCGCCACTGTAACTGGCAAGATTGTCTCCCTCCGAAACCGAATCAAGTCACTGGCCCAGCGGGCTGGGAAGACTGGAGACCATCGAATTAGCCAGAAGTCAGGAGACCTGCCTTGAGGCATCAATTGATACCCCTCGCGGAAAGGTGTATGAGTTATTCTGTCGCTCAGCCTGACCCAAGGGTCAGGTTTTTTTATTGTCCTGATCCACGGTCAGCTCAATAAGATTTCTCCATTGGCGGAGACGGCAGGCGAATCAGCCAGTCTGTGCAGGACCTCCTCCCCTGCACCGGCTGGTGGCCCCTCCCTTGGTAGGCCACCGGGAGGGCCACAACGGGGTTCGCCGGCCGTCTCCGCCTACTCTCAAATAAATTTCGTTGAGAACACCCAACAAATTGAAATGCATGTTGCCTTTAGGAGCGAGGAAATCCCCCGCAGTCCCCCTTTTACAAAAGAGGGAGGGTCGTTGGCCCCCTTTGCAAAGGGGGATGGGGGATTTTAGAACGCCCACTACCGGATGAGTAGTTAGTCATTCCGCTAGAGACTCAAAGTAAATTCCATCCAGGCCTTCAGAAACTAATGTCTCAATACCAAGTAAACGTGATAGTCTGCACCGACCCCAGGCGCTGCGCCTACATTGAGAGTAACGGCCGCAATGGATCGCAGTTGCTGGCGGAACTGCAGCAGGCCGCCCTGGACCCGTCGCTGGCAGACCAGGTGCAGGTGACTCAGTGTCAATGCATCTTTGGCTGTACCTATGGCCCCAGAATTGACGTTGCGCGCCGCTGGAGCGGTGAGAAAGCGATATACGGGTCTATTGAGGGGGACGCCTATATCACACTGAGAGGCGTGGTCAGATTCGCCCAGATACCCGAAGCATTGAGCGACCTGATCCACCAGAATCTACCGCCCGGGTAAGCATGATGGTAGCCATCGGCTCACTTAGGTTGCATAATGGGTTCAAAAGTGGCGGACGTAGGTGATGGCAGGAGGAAACAAAGATGATCCGGCAATTGTTGGAGGAATGCCAAAAGGGCGACAACGGCGTGGGGTTTAACGAGGTGGTGTTGATGGTCTCCAACACCGCCAGCACCGCAGAGGTTTACCTGACGATGAACGACGTCCGATTTACGGAGAAGGGCGACGTGGTGACCTTCATGACCCCGGACGGGACTCATCTGCACATGAACATTGATCAGATCCGCGAGGTCCAATTCATCCATAAGATGAACCAGGATGACCTGCCCAGCTACTCAGTGTGGTTCAAGGACCAGAACCTGGAACCGGTTCTGAGGATCTACCTGAGAAAGTCAGACGACGACGCCACCAACCAGCCCAGGCATGAATTGTTCATGGGCTTAATGAAAAAATACGGTGAAACGGTTAAGATCCCGGGCAAAATCCCAGGCAAAAGTCCCGGATAGGCTTCCGCTCAGGAGAACGCACCAGATGATTGACAGTACCTTTCCGCTCAACGGAAAGACCAATGCAAATTGCTGTGCCAGGATTCGGTCATGTCGCCAGCGGTAGTCATCGCCGGGGTGCGCAGCGGAGTGGGCAAGACCACCATCGCCACCGGCATCATGGGCGCGTTAACCCGGCGGGGTCTTCGGGTACAGCCTTTCAAGGCCGGGCCCGACTACATCGACCCCTCCTACCACCAATTGGCCTGCGGAGTGCCCTCACGTAACCTGGACACCTGGCTGCTGCCCCATCTGACGGTCTCAGAATTGTTCCATCGGGCCAACGCTCAGGGAGACATTTCAATTATCGAAGGGGTCATGGGGGTCTTCGACGGGCATTCCAGCCTCAGTGAGGAAGGCTCCACCGCTCAACTGGCCAAGCTGCTGGACGCACCGGTCATTCTGGTGGCCGACGCCGCCAAGGTTGCCCGCAGTGTCGCCGCCGAAGTGCTGGGGTATCAGCAGTTCGACCCGGACCTGCGCATCGCCGGAGTAATTTTGAACGGAGTGGGCGGCCCTCGCCACCTGGAATTCTGCCAGCCTCAGATCGAAGCCTCCACCGGGCTGCCGGTGCTGGGCTACCTGCCCCGACGGGATGAATTGGTGCAGCCGGAGCGGCACATGGGGTTGATTCCCACCGTTGAAGGGACGGTGGTTGAGGCGTGGTACGATGCCTTGATCCAGCAGGTTGAGGATACCATCGACCTGGACCGCATCGTCCAGATCGCGGCCACCGCCAACCCCACCCAACCTGAGCCGCAGGTATTCCCCCACACCAAGCAGCCCCAAACCGCCAGAATCGCGATCGCCAGGGATAAGGCGTTCAGCTTCTACTATCAGGACTCTCTGGACTTGCTGGAAGCCTGGGGCGCGGAGCTGGTGCCTTTCAGTCCTTTGGAAGACAGCAGCTTGCCCCAAGGGATAGGCGGCATATATATTGGTGGCGGCTTTCCTGAAATGTTCGCCCGAGAATTATCGGAAAACGCCCCCATGCGCGCGTCAGTGCTGGCCGCCATCAATAGAGACCTTCCGGTATACGCCGAGTGCGGCGGCCTGATGTACCTGGGGAAAACCCTGTCCGACCTGGATGGGAAGCAATTTCCCATGGTGGGGGCGATTCCGGTGGTCTCATCGATGAACGACCGCCATTTGCACCTGGGGTATCGGGAAGTGGAAGCGCGGTCCGGCGGGCCATTGCTGGACAAGGGAGAGCGCGTCCGGGGCCACGAGTTCCACTGGTCGGTGATGGAACAATCCCCCGACCCGGAACACTCGGCCTACAACGTTATCGACCAGGAAGGCCGGCCCGAAGGTTTTCACCTGGGCAGTGTTTGGGCTTCATATATACACATCCATCTGGGTAGCAAGCCTTCACTGGCCAAAAGATTCGTTCAAATCTGTTCCAGTGGCATCAAGTCTGGGCTTTAATTAAGCGGCTAGACCGCAGCAGTTAGGAGGCGAAGATATGTCTGACCCTGGGCCTTTAATCGAACAATTAGAGCAGACCGTACAACTTCCTTCGGGGACCGAAGAGCGGTTCTCCGGCTACGCAGTCATGGGGCTTACTTTTACTTCGGGACACGTGTTGGGGCTGCGCAGATTTCCAGCCTCTTCCATCGGGCCTGGCTACTATTCGGTGTGGCATCGCGATCCAACCGGCGAATGGCGGATGTACCAGGACGTAGACGGCAGCCAAGCATGTTCCCGCTATTTCGGCAGCATCGTGGCTGAAACTCAGTTCAGGAACATTGAAGTGGCTTGGCACAGTCCCTCAGAGTTCTCGGTTAGCGTTTCTGGCGAGCCTAAAATAGAATGGACTATGTCTTTAGCTTCCGGGCCGGTAACCCAATCTCTGAATGCAATTAGTTCCCTAACACCTGACTTCCTCTGGAAGCAACCCTCATTTCTGAAGGTAATGGCCATAGTGGCTGGTGTCAGTTTGAAGGCGGGGCGGTTGACCCTGTCCGGCCGGTCTCCCAATGGACAGAAATTTATCGTTAATCCCCGCTTACTCTGGACTGTGACCGACAGCAAGGCCACCATCGACGGCCAAGATTTGGGCAGCATTGGGCCATTGCCGGTGCAGGCTAGTCTGGGGGAATTCTTGATCCCCCAACGAGGTCTCTTCGTCATTGGTCGGGCCTTTTTCGAGAACTTTGATCCAGACCGGCACTCATCCAATACCATTGCGGCACCGAGTTCTTAACCACTAAGGGCGTCTGGGAGCACATTACGATAGGAGCAGCAAA
>JACZRM010000149.1 GCA_022576105.1 Chloroflexota bacterium
GATTAGCGGTAAGCGGGGGAAAGCTTGTATAACGGCCCGGGACTGGTCGAAGCAAGGAAACTGTGGGTGCTTGGTGCCTAAGTAGGTCGGGTGTAGTGAAGGACTGCCAGCATGACGCTATATGATTCGCAAAAGCGTCGTTACGAAAACAACCGACTTTCCCGACAAACACTATTTCCCAATAACCTCGTCCTCTGGCAGCGTGGCCATTGCATCGTCGTCCAAATTTAACAGCCCGCTGTAAATCTCCTGATTGTGCTCACCGAACTTGGGGATGGGACCGGCGGTGGTGGGGGTCTTGGAGAATTTTATAATCGTGGGGCCGGGCACCAGCATGGTATTGCCGCCCGGTTCGTCAATCTCCATCTCAATCATCACCGCCCGCTCCCAGATCTGGCGGCAACCGCAGAACCCAGGCAATGATATTAGAAGATCCGTCCGGATAGTAGATACTGTCAATAACGGCGCTCGGAAATCTTCCGCTCAAAGTTTCTACAATGACGGCATTCTTCGGGACGGCCTCGATGATAAGGGCTGTTCCCTCGTCTGAGGCAAGCTCGACCGCCAGGAGTTCGGTGGCATCGGAGAAATACGTATACACGGGCGTGAAAGGATCGCCCTCGCCCTGGTAGCTAAGGTAGGTGAGAGCATCGCGGGGCCAGTTTCCGGCGGCAGCGTAGATCTTGTAATCACCAGCGATGTCCCGCATATACCGCCCAACCCTGGTGGTCTCTGGATAGAACCCCCACTGCACTCTGGCATCAGGACTTACATAGCTATAGTAGGTGTAGACGCCGGTATACAGCAGTACGCAAACAAGTGCGGTGGTGAACAAGTTATCGTATCGGGGATAGGCCTGACCAAGCCAGCGCCACGACCCGACCAAGAATACGGCGGCAAACGTGGTAGCGGGCACCACGGCTCCTAAACTTCGATTGCCATTGGGTTCGCTGAGGATACCTACAACGATGCTGAAGAAGAACATAGCTAGGAGCAGGAAGTAGCCCCGCTGGCGCCATTTGGAGAGGGAGTAGACCAGGCCTAGAACGAAGAAGATCGACACTGGAAGGTCCAGCAGTGGTTCTTCCACAAAGAAGTCGTCGCCGTTCCCTCGGAAATTGAACATCATCAGGGCACTCCCGAGGTTGTCAAGTAGGGGTTGGATGCTGCCGGCCTGTTGCATCTGAACTCCGATCCACGTGAAGCTGGCCCGTCCGATGAAGGCATCCCAGTGGTGCAAGGCGTACCACCCCAACGGAGAAAAGGCCAGCAGGGCAAAGGCGCCGAACAAGACCAAGGGGACGTAATTGTTTCGAACCAGGTCTGGATTCTTGACTATCTCATAGAGCAGGTACGCGGCAGCAATCAGGGGGAGGATCCTCGCTGCGTCGTAGGTGTTTAGGCTCAGGCCGAGAAAGATCCCAGCAAGCACAAAGTCCCGCACACGTCTTTCCTGCACAGCTTTCACCAGGAAGTAAAAAACCAGGCACTCAAAGAGTGGTACGCCAATGGCCCGCCAGCCTACTTTGCTCATGGTTAGGTGCCAGCCGGACACGCCCAACAGAAAAGTGGCAACTAAGGCTAGCCTGGCGTCGAATAGGCGCCGAATGAGGAGATAGCACACCGCCAGGGTGGCGATGCCGATGGTGATGGAGGCCAGCTGGATCGCGAGTTGGGTGGGTCCCAACGTGATTTGAAACAAGGCGATGAGGTAGTGAAACATGGTCTCCCTGCCCCAAGCCTGAGCCACGTACGGTGTATAGGCCATGCCTTGAGTGATCTTGATGGCATAGAGACCATTCCAGGCAGCGTCATGATTCAGGCCGGGGGGGATGCTGCCGATTTTGTAGAGGCGGAAGAAAATACCCGACACCATAACCAGCAGGAACAGTCCCCCCTCGACCAGGGGAGAGAACAGCCTTTCCTGCCAGGAACCTTCGCCAGCCAGGTCAGCCTCGGGGTCGGTTATCCTCCCAGCCCGCCAAAGTCCAATTATGCAGACGCCAAGGGCTGCGATGCCACCCCTACTCCCCAATAACCTCGTCCTCTCGCAGTTTGGCCATTGCATCGTCATCCAGGTTCAGCAGCCCGCCGAAAATCTCTGCGTTGTGCTCACCGAACTTGGGGATGGGGCCAGCGGTGGTGGGGGTCTTGGAGAATTTTATAATCGTGGGGCCGGGCACCAGCATGGTCTTGCCGCCCGGTTCGTCAATCTCCATCTCTATCATCACCTCGCGCTCCCAGATCTGCTGGTCCTCCAGCACTTCGGGAATGCTCATGACCCGCCCCACCGGAATGTCGGCGGCCACCAGCGCATCCTCCACCTCCTTCACCGTCCTATCCTCGCACCACTCGTGCAGCAACTCCATGCGAGTCTCCACCTGGGCAGTGGCGAACATGGGCGCGGCAAACTCCGGGTCTTCGGCCAGTTCGTCGTAGCCCATCACCTTCAGCATCCGCGCCCACATGCCGGCCCGTGCCGCGCCGGTGGTGACCCAACCGTCCTGACACTGGAGAAAGGTGCCGCCGCGCATGAAATCGTTGGTCTTGGTATCGTGGCACATGGCCAGGGCCACCTCACTGAAGGTAATGCCGCCGTCCATCATGGCCACCTCCAGCCACTGGCCCTCTCCGGTGCGGTCCCGGTAGCGCAACGCACCCAGGATGCCGATGGTGGCGTGCAGCGCGGCGGTGCGGTCCATGATCGGGCCTTGCGCCATGATCGGCTGGTCAAAGCCGCGCCCGGTCTGGTGGCCGATACCGCTCATGGCCTGGATGATGGGGTCGAAGCACTGGCGGTCGCGGTAGGGGCCGTACTGCCCAAACCCGGAAACCGACGCCAGGATGATGCCAGGGTTGACCTGGCTCATTACCTCGTAGCTGAAGCCCATCTGCTCCATGGTGCCGGGCCTAAAGTTCTCCAACACGACGTCGGAGACCTTTACCAGGTCCAGGAACATTTGCTTGCCCTTGGGGTGACGGGTGTTCAGGGTAATGCTTTTCTTGCCTCGATTGTAGGCGGCGAACTGCACGCTCATGTGTTCGATGAAGGGCCCGGAGTCGCGCAGGTCGGCTCCCTTGCGCCACTCAATCTTAATTACCTCGGCGCCCATGTCCCGCAGCACCATTCCACCACGCGGGGCCGCCTGCCAGCGGGCCAGTTCCAATACTCGGATTCCTTCCAGTGTTTGGGGTGTACTCGCTTGGGCCATTTGCAACCTCCGCAGGCCTGCTGCATGACAGACCTGGTATCTAATTCCAGATTCACGCCTGGCAGCCATTGTAGAGGGAGGCCTGGTGAGGGTCAACACGACCCTCACCCCCGGCCCCTCTCCCCAAAGAGAGCAGGGGATGGCCCTCTCGTCCGTAGGGGGCACGACCGTGCGTCCCTGCCGGTGAAGATTTGACCGATGGGTTTTGCCTGGAACCTGCATTATGCATACAAAATCGGCATTTCATCGGCATAAAAATTGACAGCGCCATACCACGCCACTACACTCCTCAAGACAACACCATAGGATATGCCAGGAGGAAAAGAGTATGTTAGCCGGTAGCACCAGACTGAGGAACATCAACCACATAACCTACAACGTGAAGAACAAGGACGCCGCGCTGAAGTGGTACCAAGAGGTTCTGGGCCTGAAGCAGATTCCTAAAATGGTGAACAGCGACCACTTGTATTGGCTACAATTGCCCAGCGGCGCAATGGTCCACATCATAGAGAACGTCGATGCGCCGTCGGCTCCGTCCCACCACACCGCCTTTGAAGTTGAAGACCTGGACGCCGCTCACAAGCAGCTAGGCGAGATGGGCATCGAATGCACCGATATTCAAACGCGCAACGACGGACAGCGGGCCATGTACCTCAACGACCCGGACGGCAACCGCATTGAGCTGTGCACCTATTCTGGGTTTGGCATTCTGGTGTAAGAATATTCCCCCTCTCTAACTCTCCTCCTTGGCAAGGAGGCGGCCCTTCCCCCTAGCTTAGGGCTCACTGGGGTAGGTAAATTGATGAGGTGTTATACGTCTGTAGCACAAAAAGCGATGTTATTCTGAGACGGAACGTAGTGAAGGCGAAGAATCTTAGATTCTTCAGTCGCTTCGCTCCTTCAGAAAGACATAGTGCTAGGGTCGCTCAGATACAATACCTGCCCCTGTCAGCCTAGCTTAAGGGAAGGTTTGGACGGGGGTGCTGCCCGCGCCGCGTCGTGCTTAGGCGCGAACCTTCAGCGAAGCAAGCAACTTGCGGGAAGCCCCGGAAATTTCCCGCACTGCATCTTCAAACACCGCTTGATTGGCCTGCGACGGCGTCCGATACCCGCTTACCTTACGCACAAACTGCAACGCGGCCTCGTAAATTTCCTGGTCGGTGGCAGACTCTCCCGGTCGGCGCAAGGTCTTGATACTGCGGCACATACTACTGCCCCTTTGTAATCCCCTTCTATAGGCCTTTCAGGTCGGCAATCGCCCCATCAATGTACAGGATTTGCAGAGCGCTCACCACACTCCGCTGAATCTGCTCTCGCTGGGTTGCGCTGCTCACTTCTGACAACCCGGCTGATAAACCGGCGATCAGCTGGGCGACAGTTTTGCGTCCATCCACTCGCGACAACAGCACCGCCACCAGGTCGCTGCACTCGGTGCCCTCTGGACGGCCGGGCCTGGTCAGCACATGCCCCCACTGAAACTCGCCCCCGGACAGAACTGGCTTACGCTCCAGGCGGGCATTCTTCGCCAGGCTGGGCACCACGTCGAGCAATCTCTCCCGACCAGCCGCGAACCGAGCACCACGATCGGTGCGATCTGATGTTACCGCCTGCACGCTGGCGTCAAAAGCGGCCGGCAGAGTGCCATGCCCCAGCACCGCCCGCTCATAGCCTCGCGGCGGCTGTCCGGCCACTGTCTGGATGAAGGCATTTCTGGGGGAGAGACTCTCATCGGCTTCGACGATTCGCCGGGCTTCCCAGAAATAGGATTCGGCGCTGCGGTTGCTGGAGTAAAACAGCCGGGCCAATTCGCGGAAGTGGCGGTATTCTTTGAGATACAGCTCCTCGTAGACAGCCCCGGCCGCTGGGGCGATTGCCGGGTCTTTCAGC
>JACZRM010000150.1 GCA_022576105.1 Chloroflexota bacterium
GATAATGAAGGTGGCTCCCTTGCGTATTCCGGTTTGACCTTCCGCGCTGACCTGGGCCGCGTGGCCGTGGGCCATATATGGCCTCCTTTCGGGCCGGTGGCTTTAATTGCCGGCCAATTTTTGCATCGGTTGGACTGGGGGAGGAATATCCAGGCAGTCCATCGAATCCAAGAATTCTCCACCAGATGTCTACCAGGGAATCAGTGGTCCGCCCCGGTTAGTCGAAGCCGCCCGAATGACCTTGAAAAACGTTGGCTGCCCGGGTCATCCGGCGGGTTGCCATCGCCAGCCTGCTCTTGAAACTGTTGTAGATCAGCGACAGCACGAACAACATTGTCGAGAACAGCACCACGCTGGGCCCGGAGGAGATATCAAGGTAGAAGCTCAGGTAGATTCCCCCCAGCCCACAGAAAGCTCCAATACCGCTGGACAGCAAGATCATGTTTTTGAAGTTGTCGGTGAGCATCCTGGCGACCACCGGCGGAATCACTATGGCGGCGGCGATCATGGTCACGCCCAGCACCTGCATCGAAACCACGATGGTGGCGGCCAGCACCAGCGAGAACATGGTGTCAACCCAGCCGGTGGGCACGCCGTAGTACTTGGCCACGTCCGGGTCAAAGGTGGTAAACAGGAACAGCTTGTAACCGACTAGCATAATGACGCCGGTTGCCGCGGTCACCACCGCAATCGCCAGCAAATCGCCTTCGGTGACGCCCAGAATGTTGCCGAAAAGGGCGGCGTCAAAACTACGGGTGAAGGTCTTGAACCGGCTGATCAGGGCAATTCCCAAGGCAAAACTGGCGGTGGTGATAATGCCAATCGCCGCATCGGAACCGATCTTTTTCTTGCGGGTAGTCAGCGTGATCAGCAGGGCTGAGATGAATCCCCAGATGCTGGCCCCGATAAAAAAATTGAACGACATGACATAACTGACCACGGCCCCGCCGAACACGGCGTGGGAAAGGCCGTGCCCAATGTAGGCCATCTTACGCAGGACAATGTATACCCCGATCAAACCGCACAGACTGCCGACCAGGGTAGCCGCCAGCAGGCCCCGAACAAAAAACTCATACTGCAGCGGCTCAAACATGTTCTTCCTCCCGCCGCCGTCCGGTGTCGCCGACCTCCATTATTATCTCCTCGGGCATTATCTCCTCGGGCATTATATCCTCGGGCAAGATCTCCTTGACTGATACCACGGATGATACCGCCGTGTTATCTTCCTCGGAGCCGCGGCCAAAGAAGTGCGGGGTTTCCGCCACCAGGGTCATGCCTTGGTATTGCACCACCGGCATTCTGGCGCCGTAGGTCCGGTATAAGACGTCCGGCGTGATTACTTCAGAAGGCGGCCCTTCCGCCAGGATGTGACCGTTGAGGCATACCAGCCAGGGCAGGTGCGCCGCCACCGAGTTTATCTCGTGGGTGGCCAGGATTACGGTAACGCCTTGGTGGTTCAGGTCGTGGAGCAGGTGCATCACTTCGTCCCGGGTCTTGATGTCCACTCCGCTGGTGGGTTCGTCCAGGAGCAGCAAGCTGGGACTGCTGACCAACGCCCGGGCCAAGAAGACTCGCTGCTGCTGCCCGCCGGAAAGCTCGCGGATATGCCGTTTCAGCAGATGGGATATGCCCAATCGCTCCATCATTTCCCTGGCCTGCTGCTTGTCCTGAGCCTTGTGCCAGGGGAAGAGGGGATTGATCATGGTGCGGCCCATCATAACCGCTTCTTCTACTGTCACCGGAAAATTCCAGTCGATTGTCTCCAGTTGTGGCACGTATCCAGCCCGCGGCTTTTTGCGGGTGATGGACACTCCGTGTACCGTCACTTCACCCTGGAACAATTTGGCGGCTCCCAATATGGTGCGCAGCAGCGTGGTTTTTCCAGAACCGCTGGGGCCCAACAACCCGACAAAATCACCGGGCATGATCCGCAGATTGACCTGGTTCAGAATGCGCTGGCCGTCATAACCCGATGATACGTCCTTTAATTCGACGATGGGTTCGCCGGAGCTGGGCGTATGTGGGAATGGATGTAGCATGAACCTTCCTTATTGGGGATATATCGCTATTGGGGATATATCGCTGGGCTGGCGCCTTCAAACACCAGGCCGGCGTCGAAGCCGTCAAACGCATCGGCGTTGCCCCCCAGGGCCGGCGCCATAATCCTCATGTTTTCCGCCATCAGGCCCAGATAGGTGTGCTCAGGGTCGCCTGGTTTTCCCGGCAGGTCGTCGTCCCGCAGTTGATCTATGAAAACAGCGCCAGCCTCTTTGGCAATCTGTTCCATGATCGGACTGGGGAAAACCTCAGAGCCAAATATGGCCGGGACCTGGGCGTCTCGTACCTGGTCGATCAGGCGCGCCATCTCTCTGGCCGACGGCTCGGTGAAGTTTGAGGGTTGGACTGCGCCGATAATCTCCATCCCATAGCGAGCGCCGAAGAAGGGGAATGAATCATGGTAAGTCAGCAGTTTTCTATGCTGGGGAGGGATGGTCTCCACCGATTCGGCGATTCGGCGGTCTAAGTCATGGATGCGAATCTCCAACTTGGCGAAGTTCTCGTTAAAATAATCAGCATTTTTCGGGTCCAGATTCACCAACTCATCCCGGATCAGCTCAGCGTACTTCAGGGCCAGGTTTGGGGCCGTCCAGAGGTGGGGATTGGGGTGACCGTCGGATGCCGGGAAAGAGAAGTCAAACACCCATTCTTCCCTGGTTGTCGCTTTGTCCCCCAGGGTCAAAATTACTCCGCCGGGTTTCAGGTTGGCCCGCGCCAGGTCAATGCTCGGTTCCTCCAGGAACAGGCCGTTGGCCACGAACAGGTCAGCCTGAGACAATATTGACGCTACCGACGGCGCCGGTTCAAAGGTGTGGGAGTTGGCGCCCTCTGGGACGATGCCTTCCAGCTGGATGCGGGTGCCGCCGATATTTTCCACCAGGCTGGTTATGGGCGACACTGTGGTCACGACTCTTAATTGTTGGCGGTTGGGACTGTTGACTGTCCGGCCTGCGGCCGAGTCGGTAATTTGACTCTGAGATGAGGCTGGGCTGCAAGCCACAGTAAGAATGAGAGTGACAACCACCAGGAGCGTCTGAATATTTGTGTGAAAAGGCACGGGGAAACGCACGGTGGATTTAGGCTGGTTCATTTGGAACGGAACCGCTTTGCCGGCAGGCGGAGCAAGTGCCCGTGATGGTGAAATGCTCCAGGTCCGGCTCAAATCCGAACTCGTCCATTAAAGTTGCGCGAAACTCCTCCAGGTAGTGGGGACTTAAATCGAATGCACCGTGGCAGTCCTGGCAGACCATGTGATGATGTCTCCCGCTGGGATCCGTTGCCTCATAGTGCAGCCGGTCTCCAATGGCTACTTCGGTGACCACCCCCAGGCGCTTGAACAGATTGAGGGTGCGATACACGGTGGCTATGTCCAGGTACGGGTACGACTCTTTGGCCCGTCGGAACACCTCGTTCACGCCCAAATGCCCGTTGCTATCGTTGACGATAGACAGCACCAGCAGTCGCTGCGGGGTCAGCCGATAACCCTGCTGGCGTAGGATTTCTACGGTTTGTTCGGAATCAATCATGCATACAGATGTAATTGCAATTGGTTGCGAGAACTTATTATTGCATAAGCCGTCGGTTTGTCAAGAAATATTCCGCCATTGGTCCAGATACGAAAATGCGGGCATTATCCGCGCCGGACCGGTTGGCTCGCGATAGGCTTGCCGAGTGGTGTATCCAGGCTGTTGGTATGAACCACGTAGTAGGGGCAGACCTGTGTGTCGGTCCCTGGACGCACACAGGATGGCCGCAACGAAACCGAGTTTACTCGCCGGATCTATCAGCTTTCCATAAGGCGCGAGTAGTTCGGTTCGTGGTGAGCCAGTCGAACCATGGACGGAACTTGGTCTACTGTGCTTCGACAAGCCGGTCCTGAGCTTGCCGAAGTGGCTCAGCACGAACGGATTTTAGGCTTGCCGATGAAAATTTCTTTAAGACCCCTTCGTCTTGGTGCGAGTTCTCTTGACATCTGTATCGGCGGGAGGTAGCATCACCAATGATGATTAATTCTTGGCTCTCCTACGGGTATTATTACTTTTTTACTGGCAATGAATTGGCCGGTAAAGGATTGGTGCTCGAAACTCAGTAACAGACCAGGACAGAGCAATTGCCAAGACCCCAGCCGGTACAGGTTGGGGTCTTTTGTGTGCACCCCAGGTTTGCCCGGGTAGGCGATTGGGACGGCCAAGGCTTTCGGTAAGAAATTTGACCCAAGCTAGAGCGAAGAGGAGGAATTAGACGTGCAACCTTCAGCGACCAGAGACGTACATATTCTGGATGTACAACCCTTGATCACGCCGATTGACCTGGTCAACAAACTACCGATTACTCCGGATGTGGAACAGGTGGTGTTGTCCGGTCGGGAGCAGGTTAGAAGTATTCTAAACAGTGACGACCCCAGGTTGCTGGTAATTGTCGGCCCTTGCTCCATCCATAATAAAGATATCGCACTGGAATACGCCAGGCGGCTCAACGAACTGTCCCAGGACCTTAGCGACCGACTGATGATTGTGATGAGGGTCTACTTTGAAAAGCCCCGCACCACCGTTGGCTGGAAGGGCCTGATCTACGATCCTCATCTGAACGATTCCTTTGATATTGAGGCCGGTTTGATCGAGGCACGCTCTTTGCTGTTGGAGATTGGACAAATGGGAATGTACGCCGGTACCGAGTTCCTCGACCCGGTGGTTCCTCAGTATCTAGCCGGTCTAATTACCTGGTCGACCATTGGCGCCCGCACCACCGAGAGCCAGATTCACCGGCAGATGGCCAGCGGGCTGAGCATGCCGGTGGGTTTCAAGAACGGCACCGACGGCAACGCGCAGATCGCGGTGGATGCCATGCTCTCGGCCCGCAGCCCCCACGGTTTTTTGGGACTGGACCATGAGGGCCGGACGGCGTTGGTGCGCACTACCGGCAATCCGGACGGTCACCTGGTGTTGCGGGGCGGCAGCCAGGGCCCCAACTTCGGAGCCGAAGCGGTGGCCGAAGCCAAGCGGCGGCTGGCAGTCGCCGGCGTAC
>JACZRM010000151.1 GCA_022576105.1 Chloroflexota bacterium
CGGTGTATTGGAGAACTTGAAGGGGCGTCCCATCAGGATGCGCGGGCCGATCTGCCGCTCGGGAGGGTATTCCACCCGTTCCAGGAAATTGCGGCTCTGGTACTGGGGGTCGAAGTGAATGTCCTTGCTGTTCAGCACCGGCCCGGCGGCAATTCCCACCCCCTGCAACCGGTGCATCAGGTCGTACCGGTCCTGGTCTTGGGTCCAGGCGCGGATAATCTGGTCGATTTCGTCGTGGTTTTTCTGTCGGGAGAGCAAATCGGCAAAGCGCGGGTCGCGGGCCAACTCTCCCTGACCCATCAGACGGCACAACGCCTGCCATTCCTCATCGTTGGCCACCGACAGAGTAATCCAATGGTCGTGACCCTGGGCCGGATAGCAACCCTGGGGCGCCCGGTAGGGGTGGCGATTACCCATGCGACCGCCCTCACGGCCATTGGAAATTGCGTCCATGATGTACTCGGAAATGAACATTACACCGGCCTGGTACATGGCGATGTCGACCCACTGGCCCTTGCCGGTGAGGTTGCGATAGCGCAGGGCCGCGCCAATGGCGAAGACCGCGCTCCAGGTGGATAGAAAGTCGACATAGGACCGTCCGGCCTTGGAGGGTTCACCGCCGTTGTAACCGGTTACCCAGCAGTGGCCGTGGGTGCCTTCCTGGGTGGTGGCCTGGGCCGGGTAGCTGGAGTAAGGCCCGTCGCCGTGGCCGTAGCCCGTGTTGGACACCAGGATGATGTCGGGCTTGATTTTTTTCAAATTTGGGTAGTCCAGTCCCCAGCCCCGCATCACCCGGGGAGTGAAGTTCTCCATCACCACGTCGCTGACGCTGACCATCTGCCGGAACAGGTCTCGACCCCGTTCGGTGGACATATCCAGCGTCAGGGAGCGTTTGCCCCGGTTCAGCAGATTATAGGTAGAGGGACGGTTCCACCAGTCCTCGCCGATAATGTTGTCCGGGAAGGTGCCGTACAGGCCGCCGGTGCGGGTGACATCGGGACGGCCCGGGCCTTCCACCTTGATGACCTCTGCTCCCAGGTCGGTAAGCTGACCGCCGGTGTAGGGCAGGGCGAAAACGTAGGTGGAATCCAGGACGCGGATGCCTTCCAGGGGCAATCTTGGCATAATTAAGTTACCTCATGGTGTGTATTCTATATTCACCGCAGAGCGCGCGGAGACCGCTGAGGTGGGGTCAGATCAGATTTAATTTCTGTGAACTCTGCGTTCTCAGCGGTTTTGAGATTTATTATCAGTAATTCCCCCAGCTAGATTACGTTTAGCTGGCGAAGCTGACAGAATTCCTGTTGCGTGTAGCCCAGCCCCTCAACGTAAATCTCCTGGTTATGCTGGCCCAATGTGGGAGCGGGCATCCGCAACTGGTAGGGAGTTTCGCTGAGTTTGAACAGTTCGGCGGGGACTTTGATTTTGCCGATGACCGGATGGTCAATCTCGCGATAGAAGTCCCTTGATTCCAGCTGGGGGCATTCCACCAGTTCCGACGGCGTCTGTACCAGCCCGAAGAGCATCCGGGCCGCCGCCGCCTTGGTGAAAAGCTCCCACTTCTCGCGGCCTTTGATTGATTTTAAGATGATTTCATCCATCGCCGCGCCGTTCTGGGAACGCTGCGCCCGCTCGGCAAAGCGGGGTTCCAACAGTTCGGGGGCCTCAAAGAAGTTGGCCAGGTCTTCCCAGGTAGCTCCGCCACCGGCCTGAACTATTATCCAGCCGTCCTTGCAACGCATGGGGTTTTCAAAGGCGTTTCCTTCGGCCCGGCGGCGCGCCTGCGTTGCGCCCAAGAAGGGGTAAATGGTCTGTGTAGCCATCATGGTGGAGGCGATGCACTCGGTGATCGACACGTCCACGTGCTCGCCCTGCCCGGTGTTGCTCTGCGCGAAGAGGGCCATCGACGTAGCCGCCGCTCCGAACAGGCCGCCTTCGTACTGGGCTTGGAACCCACCGTGCTTCAGCGGCTCCTGGCCCTGGATGCCGCTAATGCTCATAATCATGCTCATGGCGTACTGGACGATTTCCTCGCCTTTGTACTGGCTGTAGGGGCCGTCCTGTCCGAAGGGCGTGATTGAGGTCAGCACTAGACCGGGATTCGACTGGGCCAGGTCTTCGTGCGACAACCCCAGAGAGGCCAGGTAGCCGGGGCGGTAGGTCTCTACAATAACGTCTACATGCTGGGCCAGCCGCTTCAAGATGGTCTTGCCGGTGTCGGTTTCCAGATTCAGGGTAGCGCCCTTCTTGTTGAGATTGAGCAGCAAAAAGAACAGGCTCTTCTCCGGGTGAGGGTCGTCGTGGTGAAAAGGCCCCATGCGGCGCAGGCTGGCCCCGCCCGGCGGTTCCAGTTTCAGCACCTCGGCCCCGTAGTCGGCCAGGAGGCGGGTGCAGAAGGAACCGGCAATGTCCTCGCTCAGGTCGAGGACTTTTACGCCGCCGAGTACGCCGTCAAGCATTGATGCTCCAGAATAAGTTCAGCAGGGGATAGCTTTGACCCTTCCCGATTTCTCATCGCAATGAAGATTTTAGGCAACAGGTAGCGATTTTAGCCCAATGGCCCAGCTATGGCAAATACAACCGTATTTATGTAGGACTGATGCAAGGGTGTACACTCAAGTCTCGATTCGGCCTTTTGGCCTACTCGACCAACGGCGGCCCGCTTCGGTGGCTGTCAGTTGGGTAGCGCAGCGTATCGAAACCCCGCCATAATCAACAGCTAGTTGGGGAATCTATACTTTTCTCAATGATTGAGTGATTTGAATAGTCGAAATTATCCCGCAACGTACTCCCCCAAGCTGGCGGCCCAGCCGTCAATGTAGGATAATATCCGTCGCTTGTCCCTCTACCAAAAAATAGGCAGGGAGCGTTGAGTATCTGCCAACAAGGAGAATCCCTATGCGAGAGAACCGCGTTAAGAAAGTAATGAGCCAGGGCAAACTGGCCTTAGGCACCTACGTTACCTTTGCCGACCCGCAAGTGGTGGAGATTATCGGGCTGGCCGGGTTTGATGCCGCTTTCATCGACATGGAGCACACCACCTTTGACCTGAACCTGATCACCGAAATGATCCGCGCCGCCGACCTGGTGGGCGTGACCTCCATCGTCCGGGTGCCAGACAACGACGAGAAGCTGATTCTGCGTCTGCTGGATGCCGGTGCGGAAGGCATCATCATCCCCCATGTCGACGGACTGGAGGGCGCCAAACGCGCGGTGGAGGCCGTCCGTTATGCGCCTTTGGGGCATCGCGGCGGCGCGGCTGGAACTCGTGCGGCCCGTTTCGGCAGCATCGGTTGGGACGACCACATCCAGCAGTCCAACCAGCAGGTCCTGCTTTCGGTAATGACCGAAGATGAACGAGGCATCAACGATATTGAGCAGATAGCCGCCCTGGAAGGAATCGACCTGGTATCTATTGGACCTACCGATTTCTCTGAGTACATGGGTATTCGCGACCCCGGCAGCCAGGTGTTGCGGGATGAAATCAAAAAGCTGGCCGATAAGATCAAAGGCATCGGCAAGGCCAAGATGCAGATTCCCATGAACCATGCCGCCCTGCCGCTGGGGCCCAGGGAACTGCTGGATTTGGGCGTGGGATACACCCACGTTGCGCCGCCGCCCACCGCGGTGCTGATGCGGTCGCTGCGGGATCGCCTGCAGAGCATCCGGCAAGAGATTGGGTAACCAGGCAAGCCAATCGTCGTATAGAACGCACTCCGCTGATTGTGAGCCCTTCGACCAGGTGCGACTTTTCGGGACTCTCGATGAAATCGGAGCTCAGGACAGGCCCTTCGACCAGGTCCGACTTTGCCGGGACTCTTGATGCAATAGGAACTTGGGATCGGTTGTCCGAATCGCCAGCGGGCTAGGGCCTGGTACTAATGTTAAGGTTGCTGCTATGTTGCCGGGATTGGTTGGTATGCGTTGGCTCCTGATCAGCATGTTAGCTGCGTCTTTGGGCGTTGCCTGCACTGCACCGGCCTCTCAGGCTCCCACCCTGGAACCAACTCAGCCTCGGCCGCCGACAGTAACAACCCCGGCCCCGACCCTGGCGGCAACGTCAGGCGCAGTTCCGCCCAGCCCAACGCAGCTTGCGCGCCAATCCAGCCCGCTGGTTCTGGTTGGAGACGCCTCGTTCACCGTGGAACTGGCCGATACACCGGCCCAGCGGACGCAAGGCCTGTCCGGCCGCACGGCCCTCCCGCGTGGCGCCGGAATGCTGTTCGTTTTTGAGGAAGAAGGGCGCTACACTTTCTGGATGCGGGATATGGAGATTGCCCTGGATTTTGTGTGGATCAACGCCGATTGCGTGGCCGCCGATTTAACGGAGGATGTACCGCCGCCGGAGCCGGGCGCCGAGCTGTCGGACTTGCCTCGATACCAGCCGGCAGTGCCGGTGCAATACGCGCTGGAAATTAACGCCGGGGAGATTGCGGCTGCGGGCATTGTTAAGGGGGATGCGGTGGTGTTTGAGGGAAGCCTTAAGGGGATGTACGGTTGTTAGATGGGGCCGAATCCCTGGTTGCCGGATAGCGTTGCCGAATACACAACGGGCTTGATAGAAGGCATCTTGTTCCCTGATGGGCTTTGCTTCAGAAGTGTCAATTGGGGTCTGTGTTAAAGGTCAGGAGCTAATCCTTAATGTTTCCCTGAGTGCAGCGAAGGGTCTAAAATTGATTCAACCAGAATCTGCGCCAGCTCAAAATGACTTTTGAGACAAGGCCCTCCGGTGAGAGAGGAATGAGGTGAGGGGTTTCACCCTCATCCAGCCTTCTCCCATCGAGGGGGCTTTGCCTCAAAATCGCCGATTGCGGCCTTTGATTGTAGTCAAGAGCCTATCATTGATGTCTCCCTGAGCGTAGAGAAGGGTCTAAAATCGAGTAAACCAGATTTTTCGCTATACCCAGAATGAATTTTGAGGCAAGGCCCCACGAACGGGACGCGCCCCTAAAATGGCTACTGTTTAACCCAGCATAAGTTTCGATTGTTTTGCTAAGAAAATTGCCAATCTTGACCCACCTCAACCCCTCAGCTAGACTACCGCCAATACCACATTTACCCCTCACCCTACC
>JACZRM010000152.1 GCA_022576105.1 Chloroflexota bacterium
CGATGTGGAAGGACTCATCGAGGATGCCCCCGACCACCGCCTTCCCCTGGAGCAGACCATCGACATCGCCAAGGAGACCTGCAGCGGTTTGAAATTCTCCCACAGCCGGGGTATCGTCCATCGGGATTTAAAGCCTGGCAATATCTGGCTAACTAGCGACGGTAGATTGAGCTGGGCGGACCTCCGGTTCGGAAATCGGGCGCCAGGGCAATGTCGGCCTAACAGAAGGAGTGAAATGGAAATAGAGAATAAGCTGAAGGCGATGGGACTGGAGCTACCCAGCGTTACCCCACCGCCACCCGGCCGAGCCGGGGCGGTCAAGTTGGAAACATTCTGTTCGTGGGCGGGCACACGCCGGGTCAAGAGTACCGGGGAAAGCTGGGAGCAGATATCACTGTGGAGCGGGCCCACGATGGAGCGCGGCAGGCTTGTCTCAACTGTCTGGCCGATGTGAAAGCCGTCATTGGCGACTTGGACAGGGTGAAACGGGTGGCCAAGCTGCTGTGCAAGATTAACTCTGCCCCTGATTTCGGCCAGCAACCTCAGGTTGCCAACGGAGCGACCGACCTTCTAAGCGAGCTATATGGTGAGGCCGGAGTACATGCAAGATCCGCTGTGGGCTTGGCTGCGCTGCCCAACGGAGCCTGCATTGAGATTGAGATGATTATGGAAGTCGAAGACTAGGAGTTGTTGCCCTTCGCGGCATCGGCGCTTTCCCGGTCGCCATTGAATACTAACAACTGTGGTTGGCGCGCCCAGGATGCAGATTTATAGTTCGGGGCAACTGGTGGGTCCCCGGTTCAGATAAATCAGTTCAATCGGGGAATTCCAGTTAAAAAAGGGGTCTCTTGGATATGCATTTGGAACATGCTATCGAGTTAGAGCAAGATTTTGTTGGACAGGAGAGGATGCAGATATGGCAACACCATCTGAACATTCGGTGACCTCCGAGGAATTTAAACTAATGACCGAGCGGGCCGGTCTGGGTCTGAGCGTGGTGGAACTGGAGGAACTTAAACCCGTGTATGACCTATATGCCCCGTATATCAGGCTGTTACACTCGATCGATCTTCAGGCCGAGGACATGGGGGTAGCTTTTAATCCCGACTGGACCTAAATTTGAGAGTCTGAGTCAGCCAGCCAGGGCCGCTTTTCGGACAACGCTTCCCGTAGTTATGGTGAAGCTACTTGAGCGGCCAGGCAAAAGGATGCTACTTGATAAAGGGTACACTGACTCTAACTGATGTGGGGGGCAATTATGGTTGATATCCAATCCGAGCTTCACTTTTTAACCATCAGAGAGGCCGCTGATTTGTTGCGGAGCCAGCAACTATCGCCGGTGGAGCTAACCCGGGCGTTTCTGGATCGCATCGACGCCACCGATGGGCAACTTCATTCGTTTATAACCCTGCTGCGAGAGGAAGCGTTGGCCGACGCCCGGTTGGCGGAAGCCGAGATCCTTCGTGGTGAATACAAAGGACCACTGCACGGCATCCCTTTTGCTTTGAAGGACCTCTACGATACGGCGGGGATCCGGACTACCGCCGGTTCCAGGGTGGACTTCGACCGGGTCCCCTCCCAGGATGCCACTACTACCTCCCGGCTCAAAGAGGCCGGAGGCATTCTGCTGGGCAAGTTAGCCATGCACGAATTTGCCCTGGGAGGGCCCGACTTCACCACTCCCTTCCCTCCGGCGCGCAATCCCTGGAATCTGGACCACATCACCGGAGGCTCCAGCAGCGGCTCCGGGTCTGCGGTAGCTTCTGGCCAGTGTATGGGAGCATTGGGCTCCTGCACCGGAGGCTCCATACGGGGTCCAGCTTCCCTCTGCGGCATTGTAGGGATTAAAGCCACCTACGGCCGGGTCAGTCGGGCGGGAGTGGTAACGCTAAGCTGGTCCCAAGACCACTGCGGTCCCATGACCTGGACGGTGGAAGACGCCGCCTACATGCTCCAGGCCATTGCCGGATACGATCCCAAGGACCCCACCACCAGCTCCGCTCCGGTCCCCAATTATTCTCAATCTCTGAGGGAAGACATTAAAGGGATTACGATAGGAGTGCCCCGACACTTCTTCTTCGCCAATAGTCCAGAGGTTAATCAGGAAGTAGTCGCCACCGTGGAGAAGGGGTTGGAGGTCCTACAGGGGTTGGGGGCCAATATCGTGGAGGTCAACATACCCAGCCTGGATTACGTCCGCGCCGCAAATACGATAATCATGCTTAGCGAGGCTTTCGCCTTTCACGAAAAGAACCTGAAGAGCCGACCCCAGGAGTTTGGGGAAATGGTTCGGGCCCGCTTCCGCGTTGGCGGTCTGTTCAGCGCCAGCGATTATGTGCAGGCCCAGCGAGTGCGAAAGTTGGTCAAGAGGGAGTTTGCCCAAGTTCACCAGCAGGTGGACGTGTTGGTCACGCCGACCATGACCCAACCCGCAGCAGCCTTCGAGGGCTACGACGCTACCAGCACCATTGCGGGCCGCAGCTTCACCGCCCCCTTTAACCTTACCGGATTACCTGCCATCTCAGTCCCCTGTGGCTTTACCGCCGCCGGTCTGCCAGTGGGAATGCAAATCTCCGGTAAGCCCTTTGACGAGCCGGGTATCTTCCGAGTTGCCTACGCCTATCAGCAGCAGGCCCGCTGGTTTGAGCGGCGGCCACAATTTTAGGGGTTAGAGAGATATGACCAGAGCCATAGTCGGTACCGGCGACCTGGCAGCGGCTGCGGGAGTCGAAGCCCATGGTCCAGCATCTGCCCGCAAGGTATACACTAGAAAGAAGTGTAGAGAGGCGTTAGCCATACGGAAAAAGTAGACAGCGTGGGGTACGACGATGCCATTAAATACGTTCACCGTAGGTTTGACTATTAGCGACCTACCCGAAGTCTGCGGTCCCGATGATCTGGCCGATCTCGCCATCTCATTGCACGCCTCCCTCGTTCCGAGTTTTAGGCCCCCCTTGTCAAGTGACAGCGTCCGCCGGATGATCATGTTGGCGTTTCACACTAGCCTCACTCAAGAGGAAGGCAGATATCCGCGCTTCAGACTGATAAATACGCAACTAGGAACGGATGGCATCTGGCTCGCCGCAACCGTTGGCCCGTACACCCTCCTGCATACCTTCGGCAGCGATTATAAAGGGGTACACCGGGGGATTACTGGAATGTGCCTGGATTCTGAGGGCAACATTGTCGCCTGTGCAGGATGGGAACGCAGAGTTGCGGGTCCCATGGTCTATGTCTTCTCTCCCAAAGGCCGAATCCTGGAGACCCAACCAGTTCCCACGGAACCGACTAACTGCACCTTTGGAGGTGCGGGCCTGGACACGCTATACGTTACCACCAGTGAGGGCCATCTTTACCGAGTGAGAAATACAGGTCGTAAGGGATGATTGACATTACCCAGGAAGTTCTCTCCGGATCCGGAGAGACGTTCACGTGTCCTTGGTGCGGCCTCGAGGACCAGGTGTCGGGCACCACCTGCAAAGGCTGCCGGCGAAATATCCTGGGTCGTTCCTCGTGGGCCAAGTATGGTCAGAAAAAGAGATCACGAGTGGGACGGCGGCTCGTACTGACGGGGATCTTTTTTATCCTGCTTGGTCTGATCATCTCAATCTATTACCCAGTTTTTCCGAACCCCACAATTCTGCTATTCCACCGTCCCACCACGGAGTTGACCTCCACCTCGCTGCCCGGACAATGGTCAATGGATGGGGGAGATAGCGGGCGGACCAGGTACGTGGACTCTTTCCCCCTCCAGCTGAGGGGCCGAGTATTGTGGTCTCAGGAACTTGGGGAATCTACTCTATCTGGTCCGGTGGTGGTAGACGGCGCGGTCTACGTCGGCGGCTACTTCAGGATTTTGTCTCTGGATGCAGAAACGGGTCACACGTTGTGGGAAAAAGAGACCACCGGACCGGTAAACTCTTCTCCGGTCGTGGCTGGGGACCACCTATATGTGGGTTTGCTGGACGGCCGACTGATGGCTCTTGACCGTGAGACTGGGGACATTCGGTGGGAATTCAAATCCAAGAGTCACCTTACCTCTTCTGCCTCTGTGGCCAAGTGGATTATCTATAGTGGGTCCTGGGACCACTCTATCTATGCCCTGGATGCGGCGACAGGACGCGTTATCTGGAGGTATGAAACTGACGGGGCGGTTAGTTCTCAGCCAACGATTCATGAGGGGGTCCTTGTGGCCGCCGACCGTAATGGTAAGCTCTACATCCTAAACGCCCGCACAGGTCAAGAGCGCCTGGTGTTCCGCACCGCCAAATCGGCTACCGCTTCACCTGTTATCAGCCATGGGATGGTTTATTTCCCTGCTGTGGGGAGCTTATACGCGGTGGATGCCAGCGCAAAGGAGATACCCGGTCAGTACCATTTCAAGAAAATATGGGCGCAATTCTATCTGTGGCAAGTACCTGGTGTTCCTGTTCCCCCTGGTCAGCAGGGTGGCCTATGGCGCTTTTCTCCTGAAGGCCCTTCTTCAAGCATTGTGGCCTCCCCTGCACTAGCCGAGGAAGCCTTCTACATAGGCGACTTGCAAGGTAATTTCTATGCTCAAGACGCTATATCGGCAAAGGACATTTGGCGATTCCGAGCCGCTGGTGGCATCGCTACATCACCAATAATCGTAGCGGATCGGGTGTTCTTCGGCACTCAGGATGGCTTTCTTTACGCGCTGAACCGGTTCAATGGAGAGATGATCTGGCGCCTATCCCTAGGTGCTCCCATCGAAATATCACCGGCAAAGATTGAAAAAACGCTCTCATTGCTCGATCCGGATAAATCTTATGATCACTGGGTCAAGACCGGCATGGCTCTTTACCATCGGGAGCTGGCATTCCACAAGGTGGCCCTTAACGAGTTCATTCCCTCTGTAGTGGCCACTGTAGTCTCCATAACACTGGCCATCGTATTGAGAAACGCCTGGGCCCTTGTGCTGGGGTACGTGGCAAGAATGGTTACACTGGTTTTGCTTTCCTACCTGATCCACCCGTACCGACCGCGTTTCAGCCGCAGCAATGCCCGA
>JACZRM010000153.1 GCA_022576105.1 Chloroflexota bacterium
TGGCCTTTGAAGTGGAGTTCGATGGTCTTGACCCGGAAAAGCCCGCTTTGGCCTTTCATCCTGCCTAATACTACAAACCCACTTGTAGAGCGTATCCCACCCTCCTGCCTTCGGCAGCCTTGTCCTTAGTTTGTCGAAGTGGCTCAGGACAGGCCTGACATACTCCCTCAAGGGAGAAGGGACTTGCCTAAAAAGTGTCAATTGTGGCCTGTATTGGAGGTCAGGAACCTACCCTCAACGTTTCCCTGAGCGAAGCGAAGGGTCTAAAGTCGAGTGAACTAGACTCTCAGTTAACTCAAAATGACTTTTGAGGCAAGGCCAGCTCTGGGAGAGGGCTGGGGTGAAGGGAAAATGCGATTGTCCGGCCCAGCCTTTCAGTCCCGGCACACCAGAGAAAATGCCCGCCAGGGATCATAATCCCGGCGGGCATTCGTTTCGGCTGATTTGAGGTGGCTGAGAATTTAGTCGAAACCGCGAGTTCCCACCCAACCGGTCTCGGATACATCCAGGATTTCCCCATTGGGGCCGCTGTACTTGACCTCAACGTTGGCATGGCGCGCGCCGGGCATCCCTACGCCCAGCGCCCGGTTGATGTCATCACGGGGTTCAGAACCGGCCGCTTTTAGTTTTTCGGCGATCTCTTCCAGGCTCTCAACTTCGAATCCGATGTGGTGGATACCGCTGAAGCCGGTGCCATACTCTGGACCGGCAACTCCTTCGTTCTTGAAGTCCAGGATGGCCAGGTTGATGTTGCCGTCGCTCAGGTAATAGCCAGAGGCGTTTTCACTGTCCAGCTTGGCAATCTCCCGCAGGCCAAAGACCTCGATGTAAAACTTGGCTGTGGCGTCGGCATCCTGAGTGGCAATGGCGATATGCTTAATCTGAGCCATTAGGTGTCCTCCTGTCGAATTTCGTTGGGCTCGGGTTGGTGGTCTAGGCCGGAGCTAGTGCCACTCAAGATAACACTTTTGCCAATAGTCCGCTACCTTAATCGGGCATGGCGTTTAGTGCCAAGGCCTTAACCTTAGAGAAAATTGCTGTGGGAATGGAGCGGAAAATTGTCGTGGACATGGTCCGCCATCTGGTGACGCTCCTCACCCGAGGCATGTTCGGGGTCGACATGGATGGTCACCGAGGCCAATTGTGGCAGGTGATGTAGCAGTTTATGGCGGGCCTCCATCGCTATGCTGTGTCCGCTTTCGATGTCTCCGCTTTGTCCCGAAGTCAAATTAATTTCGGCATGTAGCCGATGTCCAGACCACCGCGCCCGCACTTCGGTGACAGACTGAACTCCTGGGACTTGGCTCGTTGCGTGTCTAATATCATCGATAATGTGCGGGTCTACCCCGTCAAGGAGGCGAACAAAAACAGGTTTGGCCGACTGCCACACTATGCCGAGGATCATTACGGAGATTATCAGGCCAACAATCGGGTCCGCCAGCGGGTAGCCCATGCCTACCCCGATGGCACTGAACAACACTGCCAGACTGGTTAGACCATCCATCCGCGCATGATGACCATCGGCGATCAGGGCGGCGCTATTGATTTCTTTGCCTACTTTTATGCGGAAAATCGCTACTGCCTCGTTGCCTACGAAGCCAATAATCGCAGCGGCGGCCACTGCCCACAAGAAGTTCATATCTTGAGGATTCAGCAGTCGATCAATGGATTCGTAGCTTACAAAGATAGCGCTGAACAGGATAGCAAGGACAATGGCGACTCCGGCCAGGTCTTCGACTCGACCCAGCCCATAGGTAAAACGGCTGCTGGGTTTTCGCCTTGCCAGCAGAAAAGCGATCCACAGAGGAATAGTAATGCCAGCATCAGTGAAGTTGTGGATAGTATCAGCCAGGAGGGCCACGCTTCCCGTGAGTAATACAACCCCTACCTGAAGCATCGCCGTGACCATCATCCCCGCAAACGACCACTTGATCGCCCAGATGCCCCTTTCCGTAACGGTAGCATACGAGGCTATGGTGTCGTGGCTATGACCGTGAGCGCCATGTTGGTGCCCGAACAGAGACTTGCCCCAACGAAGCCAATTCTTTAGCGTAGCCCCCACGCCTGGTTGGACAGCGTCGTTATGCTGATGGCGGTCTTCGTTTGGGTGTTGATGCTGGTGCAAATTTCGACTTCTCCGACTCTCTTCGTGTGAGATTGCCGATAATTCTCCGATGATCCATCACGGGTCAATCTGATTGCTGGACTGAGGAACCTCAAGGTGTCTGAATTATACCGCGACTTATTAGCACTTGCAAATGCAGGTAATAATGGTTCTGAACTAAGGCATTGTAGTGCTTATTTTTCCACTAAACGTTTGCGCTTGTTATTGCAAGTAATAATGTTTCTGAAATAACGGATCGTAGCTTCAGCGGGAATGAAAGGAGCAGGTTTATAGTAGGCCTAAACACCTAATGAGCTATCCCACAGAAATAAAGATAGAATCCAGGGATATCTCCAAGCTCGCCACGGGCGTCCCAATCAGGCCCAGCCCAGCTCCTCAGCTAATGGCAGGTTTCATTGGATGAAACAACTGCCCCGTGTTAGAATGGGCCAACGTAGACTGCGTTCACTATCGGGAGAGGTTGTTGGTAAAACGTTGCGCTGGAAATGGCAGGATCGTCTCTCCGACAGCCCTCCAGATCGAGTCATTAAGGAGAAAATTATGGCAGCCCCCAAGCGAATGAAATTTGGCGTGTTCATGGCTCCGTTTCACCGACCCGGCGAAAATCCCACGCTAGCCCTGGAGCGGGACCTGGAGCTGCTCCAATGGTTGGATTCCCTGGGGTTTGATGAAGCTTGGATTGGGGAACACCATAGCGCGGGTTGGGAAACCATTTGCTCCCCGGAGGTATTCATCGCCACCGCCGCCGAGCGCACCCAACATATCAGACTGGGTACCGGAGTGATCAGCCTGCCCTACCATCACCCGTACATGGTGGCCAATCGCATGGTGCTGCTGGACCATCTAACCAGGGGCCGGGTCATGCTGGGAGTCGGCCCGGGCGCCCTGGCGTCGGACGCCTATATGTTTGGCATTGACCCAAAACGTCAGCGGGAAATGATGGACGAATCCTTGACCGTCATCATGCGGCTGTTCACCGAAGAAGAACCGATAACCTATAAGAGCGACTGGTTCGAGTTGAAGGAAGCCAGCCTGCAGCTCAAGTCCTATCAAGAACCCCACGTGCCGGTGGCCGTGGCATCAGTGCAGTCGCCCGCCGGCGTCTTGCTGGCCGGTAAGCATGGGGCATCGGTTATATCCCTCAGTGTGCCCCGGGACTTGGTGCAAAAGACCACGCTGAAAGACCAATGGGCGATCGCGGAAGAGGCGGCGGCGGAGCATGGCAAGACCGTCAGTCGGGACAACTGGCGGCTGTCGGTGGGCTGCCATTTGGCGGAAACCCGCCAAGAAGCCTTTGACGATATTCGAGTTGGATCCGGTCGGGTGGTCACCGAGTACTTCGGCGACACGCTGGGCCATGAGATCCCGGATTGCCCGGCCGATCAGATCGTTGACTTCATGGCCGAGAACAACCAGTGGATCGTGGGCACGCCCGATGACTGTATCCAAGGTATCAACCGCCTCATGGAAGCCAGCGGAGGCTTTGGAGGATTGCTGATTCGGGTGGAGGACTGGGCGCCCCGGGACAAGATACTGAGGAGCTACGAGCTGCTGGCCCGCTACGTGATGCCTCAGTTCCAGGGCAGCCTGGTGGGAATTGAAACCTCCCGCCAATGGGCGGCCCAGATTAAGGACGATCTGCAGGTTAACCGGAGGGCCGGTCTACAAGCGGCCGCCGATTCCTACACTAAGCAGCGGAGTTAATCCCCCAAGACCTCAGGCGCCCGTTCCTGCCAAGAGGGGCGTCCGCATCCCCCGTTAGGCTGAAAGTTAATTAGGATTCCTAACAGAATACGGACTGGTCATTCTGAACCGGAACGAACCACGTTTTAGCCACCGAGACTCTGAGTTAGTGAGTTGGGAGTGACTGACCAGATGACCGCTTTGTCATTCTGAACCGAAGTGGAGATGAAGAATCTAAGGTTCTTCGTCGCGGATTTTACCCTGAGCCACTTCGACTAGCTCAGAGCCTGCCCTGAGTTCATCGAAGCGACCGGCGGGCCGAAGGGCTCCTCAGAATGACATGAATACTTATCTGGTTAGGGACTCTAAGTCCACATCAAGAGCAGGTTCATAAAGAGACCGCTGACCAGTGGAATGGTCAAGTTATCATCCACCGGTATTGGCGCTAGCTCCACTAACGCGGCGATCACCGCGCCAGCGACCAACGCCCAGTGATATTGGACTACCCCACTGGCAATTAACACGGCCACCACCGCCAATGACACCAAGACGAACGCGGCGGCGCCACCCGGCGACTTTCCCAAAACCCGGGGGCCTGGCATCCGTCCGCCCACCAGCCCGGCCACCGGGTCTCCCAACGCCAGAAACAGCAATGCGGTCACGGCAATTGTCTGGTCAAACGCCAGGAAGCACAGAAAAGTGGCAATAAGCAGGTAAGTAGCGCCGGTAATCTTGAAGGTTTCGTCGTTTTTAAGAAAAGGCGCCAGCCAACGCAAGAACAACCGGTTCAAGTAAGGCATTCTGAAGCGGGCCAGGTCCAGAGACAGGCTGGTCAAAGTGACCAACCCGGAACCGATCACAATGGCCATCCAGGGAACAAAGATTCCGGCCACCGGCAAGATTGACCCGGCCCCAATGTGAAACAAACGCCGCCAAACCGGAGGGGCCGGGCGGGTCTCGGCCGTAATTCTAAGCGGGGCGTTCACGAGAAAGTATTGAGCTGAATTTGCATCCAATAATCGTAACTGGAACTACGGCTTCACGCTAGAGGGTTGAAAATCGGGTAGTGGGTGAGTTTAGTTCTGGTCATTCCGGCTTGCGCCGGAACCCATTAGAGCGTCCGAACAGCGATTGTATCTGGACACCGGTGAAGGCCGGTGTGACCAAGCACCGTTTTTGGACGCCAAACTGATATGTTATCGAAAA
>JACZRM010000154.1 GCA_022576105.1 Chloroflexota bacterium
AACCGCTCCGCCGGTGGGTGGCTCTACAACAACGCGCAGTTCAAATACCCCTAAACCGGTTGAAGTCAGCGGGGAAGTACCGGCTGGCTCAGTTTGAGACTCCCCAGAACTCAACGAATTGCTCGAGGATTGGGAGGTGTCCTCATGGATTTGAGATCTTGCCACGATAGTTAAGCTGGCGGTGGCAAGAGAAATTACCGCGACAAAGAGCAGGAATGTAGGGAATTCTTTAGCAATCATAGCCCGGCCAAACACAACGGCCTCGGTGATCCATCCAGTTAACATTGTTGTGCAGCAGCCAGCTTCACTGAAGTGTCACCCTGGGAAAGGGGTAAAGACGGAGAGAACATATTGACCTTGAGTTACACTTTTTCGGTTCTTCTCAGCGGCAGCAAGATATTAAATTCGGTACCGCAACCATCCTGGCTATAAGCAGTAATCTCCCCGCCGTGCATCTCAATCAGCAGCTTGGCAAGATACAGGCCCATTCCGGTTCCACCAGTCCTACCAGGACGGTAGCTCCGGCTGCCTTTTTCGAAAATAGTTTCCAAGACATCTGCCGACATACCGCTGCCGTCATCCGCAATGCGTACCTGTATCCGACCATCTTGATGCTTTACTTCCGCTGAAATCACCGTGCCGGAGCCGTTGTGCTTGACCGCGTTCTGCAGCAGATTGGAGAATACCTCGTTCAAAGCCTCTGGATCGGCAGATATTACGTACGACACTTCCGGGTCTGAGCTGCTGACTACTCCTCCCAACATTATTCCCTTTGAGTCGGCGGCCGGTCCCAAATCCACCATCCGGTTTTCCAGCAGCAGGGGGATGTTTACCGGCTCGAAAACCAGCGGCTGCTCGGACATGCCCAGCCGGACTACCAGGTCCAATCGATTGACCAGGCTATCGATATCCGATGCGCTATCGCTGATGGCTCGACGGGCCACTCGCCACCGTTCACCATCCTGGGGCAACTCATCACTGAACCCGTGCAAATGACCCCGAATTATTTCGCCAACAGTCTTGAGCCGGTGGCTGATGCGACTGAACAGCAGGTACATGCTGCCTGGGTCTTCAACATGGACCGGCAAAACCAACCGGCGACGCCTCCAGGTCAACAACCAGGCCGCTCCAGCGCCAGCGGTGAAAATCACCGCGGCCAACCCCAAGAGCGAGTAGATGTCGGTCTGGAAGTAAATAATGGGCAAAACGAAGACCCGCTATGCCTACGCGCTAAATCGATAGCCAATTTTGTGATAGGTCTGGATATACCGAGGGGTTTGAGGGTCACGCTCAAGTTTCTGGCGAAGTTTGTAAAAATGGTTGTAAAGCGCGCCTTTTTCGCCTTCCAGTCCCGCCGCGCCAATCAATTGTCTGAGCCCCACTGGGCGGCCAATATTCTTCATCAATGCTTCCAGCAGCGAGAATTCCTTGGGGGCCAGCCGCACCTCTTCCCAACTATCTCCGTGGTTAATAAATACTTGCTGTTCCGCCAGATCAATCCTCAAATAGTTGTCAAACTCCCTGATCGAATCTCGTTCCGGCAGCCTGGCTTTAATTCGCGCCAGCAACTCTTCAATATCAGACTTACGCTCCAGAAATTCGGTGGGAGTCAGTCCCATGCGCGCCTCCACGCGGCGCAGTTCCTCCCGTTTGCTAATATAGTCATCCCCGCCCACACGAAATGCCTGTTCCATGTAACTGGGTTCTTCAGTGCGGTCCTTGATTGTGAGAAAGATAACGGGAACGCGCAGACCCCGTTCCCGTATTTTCTTACAAACATCCAGTCCGTTCATGTCTTCGTCGCCCAACATAATATCCAGCACTACCAGGTCGGGAGCTTCCGACTCCACTACATCCAAAGCCGCCCAGCCATCCGCGGCTTCAACGCAATCAAATCCCGCGTCCTCTAACGCCGGCCTGACGAAAGATCGGACGTTGGGATTGTCGTCCACCAGCAGAACTTTAGCCCTTCCCCGGTTCTGCACGGCTAGACCGGCACCCCGGTACTGGTCTCGTTGAGCGTATAGGTTGAGTACTTGCCCAGGTATTTCATCACTTGATTCCTGTATTCAGATCCCCGATTCTCAAGATATTACATCGATGCGAATCTAATACATTGCTGACGAATTGCCGCATAATTGCAAATATGGGGCGTGTATTGCATTTTATCGTAGGTTGGACTCCCCCGCATTGTAAGGCCAACAATTACAGTATCAAAGTCTCTTTGTTTGCACTGGAAAAGCGTCAAATTAATATTAAAGTCGATTTATGTGATCGTTTTATGTGATCGATACATTGGTCGAATCCACCAGATACCGGCGCACCGATACTAAAACCGTCGAATACCGCCCTTCCTGATGAGAAATTAACCGTGCCTCCGGTACTCTTCTTTGACGTAACACGGGGCGGGAATGTTCCCAGCCAAGAAATATTGCTCGCCGGGACCAGCCTACGAGTTAGGGCAACGCCGCCAAGAAATATTCCACCCAGGAACCAGCCTACGAGTTAGGACAACGCTGCCAGGAACTCTTCAATGGCGCGGTTAACGTCCTCCGGGCGCTCGGCCATGGGGAAGTGTCCGGCGTTGTCCAGCTTCAAATACTGTGACCCAGGCACCGCCTGGTGTATCTCCAGCTCATACTCGGGTGGCTCACCGGGATCATCAACACCGCGAATCAACAGCAATGGCGCTTGTAGCGAGCTGATCCGATCTCGGGCGTCGAACCGGTCGATGGTCACCAGGTCTTGGTGTTGGGAAAGGGGGCCAACCTGGTCGTGGCATTTCAAAAGGTGGTCTCGCAGTTCCGGCTCGATAAACATCATTCCGTGACCCATGGAGTCTTTCCACTGCTGGTAGACCGTGGGGTCCTGAGACGCCCTGATCCTGAACTCCAACGTATCCGGTTTGCGCTCTTTGGGGCGCATAGCCACGGTCATCAAGACCAGCGCCTGCACCTCCTCCGGGTAGTCCAGCGCATACTGCAGCGCAATACATGCCCCCAGGGTAAAGCCCATTAACACCAAATCTTGCTGATGGCCTTGACCCCATAGCCACCCACGCAGCCAATCGGTGTAACGCTGCACGTCGTCGCAGGGTGATCCGGTCAGATGTCCCGGCAGGTTGGGAGCGACACTGCCCGGAAAATGCCGCAACTGATGCAGGTAGGAATCGGCGCAGCCACCGGCTCCAGGGCCATGAATGAATACAAACTGAGTCACTTATTTTGCTCCATTGAATCCGGCGGTCTGCGGCTTAGCGCCGTCCCCGCAGTTCCGGCCGGCCATTAGCATGCGCAGGACATCTGCCTGGGCAAGACACAGCCGTCTAATGGTGCGTTTGACACCACGCTTGGTAATCGGGGACATCTTCCCCAAGCACCCACAAGAAACGGAATGCGCCCGCATTACCCAGGTATTTGAACTGCTTCTTCAGGTCTTCAAGGGTTGCTTCAAAGCCGCTGTGGGCACGCAGGTAATTCGAAAAACCACCGTGTTCCCGCTCCAGGTCCAGCATCCGTCGCGCATTCTGGATGACCGCGCTCAGCTTGCGACGGCTGCGAATCAATCTGGCGTTTTCGGTCAAATTGTCCAGGTCGTCTTCGGTAAATGCCGCGATAATATTGGGGTCAAATTCCCGCAGCGCTGCTCGGGTACCCGGCCACTTGGACTCCACCACCCGCCAGGAAAGCCCGGATTGGAATACCGACTTACTCATCACGTCCAGGTAGTCGGCGAGGCTCTGGGGCTGTATCCTTTGCGGAATTTCCATGGGCGCGTCCCAAGGTGCAACATCTACACCTACTGTCAAATAGGATTATCGCATACTTGACTTGGGTAATGTAAATATGAAAGTGCGGTATGCCATCAGGCCGGGGCAATCCCTTGCCTGCAATCCTGGCTTTTCGCCTGGATTGACCCACTATTAAAGCCCCGGGCATTTACACCCGGGGCTTCAAAGTTCTTAACCAGGAAACAACCTGGCCGTTGATCTTCAGGGAGGCATTTTGCGCTCTAGTCTGCCGCCTCCACTTTGGCGCCTCGGCAGGCGGGGATCACCTGCTTGCCAAAAAGCTCAATCGAACCCATGACCTTTTCATGGGGGATGGTCTCGGTCTGCATGATCAGCATAACCTGGTCCACGCCGATGTCCTCATACAATTTGACCGCCTCAATGCAGCTGGCCGGGTCACCGGCAATGATCACTCCGCGGTCGGCCAGGGTGTTGGCGTCCAGTTGGGCCACCGCCGCCCGCGCCGCTCCCGGCCCGGAGTCCAGGGAGAGGCCGGCCTCAATTGCCTGTTGCTTGGGAGCGTCGTCGGACTGGCGCAGCCAACGGCCAAAGTCGGACTGCAAGTGATCCGGAACACCGCCCCAGGCTTCCAACAACTCCTCGTAGGCATTGATGCGTCCCTGGATGTAGGGCTTGTCGGGCCCAAAGAAAGTCTTCATCGACTCGGCTGCCAGTTCTCTAGCTTCCTGATTGTTCTGGCCGCACTTGGTAGAGCGACTACCCGAAAGCTTGACCAGAGACCTTCGCATCGAGAGAATAGGCACTATCCAACTATCGGCAGCAATGACCAACAATCTGTTAGCTAAAGGAGACCCGGATGGCCACCATTCTACGGATCTATTCCGGCAGCGACGGCAAGTCCCACATTGAAACAGTAGAGCTTGACCTGCAACCCTTTGTCGATACCGAGGGCGCTTACGGCGAGGGCACGCCATTACAAGCTGGCGCAATCACTTTCAGAGTAGCGCCGGTCGGATATGTTTTGGAGTGGCATTGCGCGCCCCGCCGTCAATACACCATAACCTTGACCGGGCGGGGCGAAATTGAAGTAGGCGACGGTACCAAGCAAGAAATAAAGCCCGGTGACGTTCTTCTAGCCGAGGACCTCACCGGACAGGGTCACATTACGCGGGTGGTTGGTGATGAAGCCAGGTTCTACGCCGTGGTGCCTCTGGAGGATTAACCGCCCCGG
>JACZRM010000155.1 GCA_022576105.1 Chloroflexota bacterium
TTCTTAGCTGAGCCGTCTGAGGCTTTATCCTGGACAGTTTTTCATGGTCCTAACTGTCATTCTGAGCCGGAACGCGGTAGAGGCGAAGAATCTAAGATTCTTCAATCGCTCCGCTCCTTCAGAATGACAAACATCAAACAACCTCTTGGGGAATCGCTTCCGCTCTCACGGGTACAACGCCCAACCTACCCGCTGGGTTTCAGCCTGATAGAAATGCCCATCGGTGGAGGTGACGTACAGTGTGGTCAGGTCTGGGCCGCCAAAGCAACAATTGGTCGGGCGGTTGGCCGCCACCGGGTGGGTCTCCAGCACTCTGCCCGCCGGAGAGAACACGTAAATCATGGGACCCGGCCCGCCAAGTTCCCAACCGGCGCAGGCGACTATGTTGGCGTCGGCATCGAAACACATCCCGTCGATCCCGCGATGCACCGCATTGGCGTCTCGACCGAAAGTATGCAGGGTTGCATAGGGGCCCAGGCTGCCGTCTTCGTTGATGGGGTAGGCCCGAAGCTCCCGGTCCAGGTCGATGCGCTCGCTGTTGCTCTCGGCGACGTACAACGTCTTCTGGTCGGGAGACACCAGGACCCCGTTGGGCATGGTGGTGTCGAAAGTAACCCGGGTAGTGGTGTAGCTGCCGTCGGGTTGGGGATCGGACCGCAACACCGAGCGATTATCCAGCAGCTCAGTCTCGCTGGGATCGATGTTCCCGGCGTTCCAGGGATTGGTAAACCAGATACGGCCCTGTCGGTCTACGGCCAGGTCGTTGGGGGTGTTCAGCTTGGTGCCGTCAATAACATCGGCGATCACCGTGGTGGTGTCGTCGGGATTGAACCGTACGATGGCCCGGCCGCCGGAGCAGCAACCAAACAGTTGTCCCTTGGAATCATGGGCCAGGCCGTTGGTGTGGTTGGTATCGCCCCTGGCTTCAGAGATGCGCCCGGATTCTGGCTGATAACTCATAATCCGGTTGGTGGGTATGTGGGTGAAGTAAATGGACTCTCCGTCCCACACCGGCCCTTCGGTGACACCACCAAATGGCTTTGCCAACAACTGAAATTTCCAACTCATATCCATCTCCTTCCTGATACATTTTTAAGAGTCTCTAACAAGATGACTAGCTGCTCATCCAAGAGCTATGGCATTTACCAATCTTAAATCCCCCTCTCCCTTTGCTAAGGGGGCTATCGACGCTCCCCCTTGCGAAAAGGGGACCGAGGGGGATTTCCTGGCCCATTAGAGCAACTTGCATTTCATATTGTTCGGTATTCTGAGTCACGCGCAACCCTGAAGCCCGGTCTACAATGCGCTGGGACTTTGACCGGGGCGATACGCCGTCCCCGGTTGGAGGCGATTTTAGCAGAACCCAGCTAGGGGGACAATCTGGGCTTTTGGTTTGAGCACTGCTTGCCCCCCAATTTTGAGTGATATAATTCAGTACAGGTCCCATAGTAGTACATTTGGACGTTCCGGCGTCACGGCCAGGAATTCCCAAAAACAAAGCCCAAAAGGCGCAGGCGGTAAATTTTCTCACCATGTCAAACATCATCCGAGAATTCGTTGAAGCCATAGTGCTGGCGCTGGTGGTGTTTGTGGTGATCCAGACCAGCGTCCAAAACTTCAAGGTTGAGGGCTCCAGCATGCATCCCACCTTGCAGGGCGGCCAATATTTGCTGGTTAACAAGCTGATCTACTTGAATATTGACCAGGAGCGGTTCTCCCGAATTATTCCCTTTTGGACAGTAGCCAATGCCGAAAACAGATTTGCGGTCCACCCTCCAGAGCGGCAAGAAGTCATCGTGTTCCATTTCCCCCGGGATACCAGCCGTGACTTCGTGAAGAGGGTTATTGGCACGCCGGGAGACACGTTGGAAATTCGAAAGGGAAGGGTAATCGTCAACGGGCTGGCTCTGGTGGAACCCTATATCACGGTCCGAGACGATTCAAACATGGCCCCGGTCACCCTGGGAGAAAAAGAGTACTTTGTGCTGGGAGATAACCGCCGGGGCAGCAACGACTCCCGCAATTGGGGCGCCGTGCCGGAAGCAAACATCTTGGGCAAAGTATGGATAATCTACTGGCCACTATCCAATTGGACGCTGCTGGAGTAGGGTACAGCAGGTTGGTAATGCCGAGCAAACCCCCTCTCCTTGTGGGTGAGGGTCAATCCGCCTCCCTCTAACTCCCTCCCACCAAGGGAGGGAGGACTACCGCTGGCTAGGAGCCTGCAACAGCGCCGAACAAGCCCCCTCTCCCGCGCTGGGCTTGTTCCAAAAGTCGGGTTTAGGTCTCACTTTTGGAATAATCTTAGGACTCCCTTCGACATGACTGTCCCTTCGATGAACTCAGGGCAGGCTCTGAGCTTGTCGAAGTGGCTCAGGGCGAACGGACAAACCCGCTCGTGGTGAGCTCCGATTTCATCGAGAGTCCCGACAGAGTCGGACCCGTCGAACCATGAGTGGGTGAAATGATTGGTCGGCTTTTGGAACACAAGGTATGTTTGTAGCAAAGCCCCCTAGGAGAGGGGAGACCGAACCGGTCAGGTTGGTTGAGGCCCCACCCGTATTGACTAACCTAGCTGGCTGGGGTAGTCTGAGGCGACTCAAACCCAGCGAGGACCGCATAATGACTCAGCCAACAGAATCCGCCCTTACTCCAGAAGTAAAAGCGATGATTGGCGTAGCCGGCGACATGGTGGAGTCCTGGGGTGTGGTTGACGCCGAGTACCTGAGAAGGTTTACCCAGGCAGTCATGGACCCAGACCCCATGTACTGGGATGAGGAGTACGCCAAGAAATCCCGCTACGGTGAGATAACCACTCCCCCCATCATGGTCAGCTACCTGAGCAGCCGCATACCCCCCGACCAGGATGATGCCATTACCAACGCCTTTGAGGAAAACCCCGAGTCCGACGGCATTGGCTCGGTGAAGCGGCCCGGTGAACTGCCCCACGTCCCCACCGACCTGGTGCGGGTGCTGAACGCGGGCAACGAACTGGAAATTTACCGGTATCCCAGCATCGGCGACAAGGTGTTTTTCCAGCACAGCTATTCCGACATTCGGGAACGGGTTGGTCGGGATGGAAAGTCATTCTTGATCATCACCCGCGAGACCAAGTATTGGAACCAGAAAGACGATTTGCTCTGTATCACCCGCGCTTCGTCCATTCGCCGCTAAGATTCTTTTAAACCAGCTCAATTATTAGCGAGGTATTGGCCATGACCACGCCCTTGGAAGACCTCCTGCAAATGGAGCCAGAAGACATCTGGAAGCGCAACGAGCGCCTTACCGCGGACCAATTGCGCGCCAAACAGCAGACCTACTACGAAGACGTCGATGAAGGGATGGAGCTGCCCAAGTACATCTACAAACCCACTCCCACGCATCTGTTCCGCTGGAGTGCCGCCATCGAAAACTTCCACCGCATACATTACGATTTGGATTTTGGGATGAACCACGATAAGAATCCCAGCATTCTGGTGCACGGCTCCTGGAAGCAGAGTGTAGTGCCGCAGTTTCTCAAGGACTGGACTTCACCGGGTGGTTGGCCCTGGAAGGCCCGATTTGAGCATCGCGCCATGTTGGTGCCGGGTGACGTTCTCATCATGTGGGGCCAGGTTACCGGCAAGTATGAAAAGTCACAGATGGGTTTTGTGGAGCTGGAGATTGGCATGAAAACCCAGGACGGTGTGGAAAGTATGCCGGGCTCAGCCACTGTGGTGCTGCCCCTGAAGAACGGCCCGCCTATTCCCTACCCCTTTGTGCCGCCTCAGGACTGAGATGCCTTGCATTAAAAGTGTCAATTGTGGTCTGTGTTTGAGTTTGGGAGCTCATCCTTGATGTTTCCCTGAGCGTAGCGAAGGGTCTAAAATCGAGCGAGCGAGATTCTCCCATAGCTCAAAATGGCTTTTAAGGTAAGGCCGGACTAAGACGACCAGGCAGTAGGTACGCCGCGCCAATGGTCCCAACTCACGGATTTGCCCCGGATTTCCTGATTCCCGGATTTCCTGATTCCCGGATTCAATGAGGTAAGAGACATGACCCGATTCATTGCGATACACAACGTTCCTGGCATTACCGAAGCGGACTTTCGCAGTAAGCTGGACGCGGTTCGCAAGTGGCGTCCGGACCGGCGGACCACCATCGTCAAAGTATACGGCGATTTTGAGAAGGGCCGTCTGATCTCCGAGTGTGAAGCGGTGGAGCAGTCCCATTTTGAGGACTGGATCAGCATGGTCGGATGGCCGGCGGAGTCGATCAACAAGGTGGACATGATTTGTCAGGTGGGCAATTTCTGGAAGCTCTGAGTCAGGCCGGATGAGATAGTAACTCGCCGGATAAAGTTGTTACTCGAAGGAAGGGCGGATCTCAAATCCGCCCTTCCTTTTTGTGCTTCTGCCTCCCGATTGTGCTGGTGCCTCCCGCCAAAAGTCGTCCCCGGCCTGGCGAATAATTTATCTTGCAGAGACGCGATCGGCTCTGGGAGACATTACGCCCTTTGGGTCTGCCGCCGGGCTAACTTGAAGGTTATCCAGAATGTCCCAGGGCCACCTCCGGATCGTCGGGATAATACAGCTGTTGGTACTCGTGGTTTACCTCCGCGCCCAGCACCAGAATCAGGGAGGACAGGAATGCCCAGAACAAAAAAGCCATCACCGATGCCAGGGAGCCGTATATCTGATCGTAAATCGCCAGGTTTTCCAAATACCATATGAACAGGCTCTTGGCCAGCTCAAAGAGTCCGGTAGCGATCACCGCCCCAGGCCACACGTAACTCCAGCGCATTATCCGGTTGGGGGCAAACCGGTACAACAGCAGGAAGATGGCCAGGGTGATAATCGTGGGGATCAAATATAGGGCCAGGTAGCTTAAACCCAAGTCAAACAGCGGCTCTTGGTCGGCGGCCCGGAATAGCTGGTTGTTCACCAGCTGAATTATTGAAGTGGCGATGGTCGACCGCAGGAACAGGAGGCCCAGAAAGATGG
>JACZRM010000156.1 GCA_022576105.1 Chloroflexota bacterium
CCCCAACTCGGCGCAAGTAGTCATTGTAGTCAGCCAGGGACACCAGCACGAACCGGCGGGAACTTGACGTCATGGTGGGGAAGTAGTCAGTCACGCCTCGTATCACCACCGGCACCAGCCGCCGGCCAGCGCTAATTCGCACCGTCTGTCCGGTTTGAAATCCAGGCCCGCCAATAGCCGGCAGCGGAAAAGGCCCGGGCGGCACCAACGCGCCCCTGGGTTCGTTGCGCAGGCTATCGGTCCAGCCAAATTCCAGGCCGGCCCGGCCGCTCCGAGCCGCCGGGCCGGTTATTGTGACCTGGTCTGGGGTGTCTTCCCGGTGGGGCAGAGCTACCCATCGGGCCGGTTCCTCGAACCGTTCAATCACGCCATCATCGGCTATCGCTGAGTCGCCGGGTGAAACAGTCAGGTCGTCAAAGTAGATACTGCCTGGAGGCATGCTCAACGCTGAAGGCGCGCTGAAAAATATTGAGACTAAACTCATTGGCGGTTCAAAAGAGATTCCGGTTGGGATATCCGCTTCCAGGAAATACCACTCGACCGGCGCGCTTGGGCCAACCGACAGGTTGCCCAATTCCAGGTTGCGGTAGGTCCCCTTTGAATCCAGCAAACGCAGCCAAAGCGTGGGCGGCTGTGTCAGGAAACCGCTTTCCAGATTTTCCGTGTTAACCCACAGGCCAATACGTTCCGCGGTCTCTGGGATGGGGATGCCCGAAGCCAAATAACCACTCAAGTTGGGCAGGTTGGAACCGCCGCTGCGCAGAGGCACCAGCAACTCTGATAGATCATTCGCCGTGGCCGAGAAGTCCTCCCTGAACCAACTGGCATCGGGCAGCGTGAGCGACTCCACCGCCAGAAGAGTAGTAGACCCACCGACCACGCCGTCCAGGGGCCGTACCAATTCCCGGAGAATGGGACTGACGGACTCCACCCCAGGAATTGCCCGGAGTTCTCTCAACCGCTTTTCGCGGCTCGATTCGGAATTAGATAGACCAGTCACTACCAGGTCACCGCCCACTCGATAGAGGGCTTGCTCCTGCTGGCTGCGCGATAAAGTGGTCTGGAACGCCGACCCGAACACCCCCAGGGCCGCGGCCAGCATCACAATAACGGCCAGGGAGCCGTGGGAAAGCGGATCGCGCGCCATCCGGGTCAGGGTGAAGGTTGCCCAGGGAGCGGCGAAAAAAATGGACAGCCAGGCCAGCAACCTGGCAACCGGCGGTAGGATTCGCAGCATCAGGAAAGCCACCACCAGCAAGACCAGGGCCGGCCCCAACAAAAGCGTGACATCCAACTCCAACTCGGTGCCGGAAACTGCGCGGCCAATGAAGCCCCCTCTCCCCTGGATTTGCCAGAGGAACAGTCCCAATACGGCTAGCAGGAGCACATCGACATAGTACCGGTGCAGGAAGGAAATCGTGGCTGGCCTGGACCGGGCTCTCAGGAATTCCAGAATGCCCAGGCGGGCCAGACCGAAGCTGGACATAAGCAGCACCAACATGCTCAACAGCCCGCCAATCGCGCCTAAAATGAACATGTCCGGCGCCAGGCCCACCGATAATGTATTCCCGCCGCCCGCTGGGCTGCCTACCGGATTGACCACCGGATCGATCGTACTTAGAATGAATTGCTGGGCTAAAACCAGAGCCAGAAACGGTCCCAGGATGGTGGCTACCAGCACGACCATCGCTTCGCCCGAGACCAGCAGTCCGGTTACCTGGAACAGGTTCGCTCCCCGGCTCCGCAGCAAACTGGCTTGATCGCTCCTGGTCTTGGCCAACAACCCCACCACCACCGCCAGGAAATACAGCGTTACGATCACCACCAGCGAGAGGAACAGGAACACCGGAACCCGGGCCAACGTCAGGTTTCGCTGGTAGGTGGCCAGGAGTCCGCTTCCCCGGCTGTTCTCCAGCAGGGTCAATACCGTTGAGCGAGGGAACCGTTTGTTGATGTCGGTTTCCAGGCCCTTCAGTGCATCTCTGGTGGGCTGCACCAGGTCTGGGGTCAACACGCTGGTGTCGGTGTAGATGAACCATTCGTAGTCACCCACCAGGGAGGGGTAGCGACTCCCCAGGCCGTCAAAAAAGACGCTCTCCGGAACGTAGAAAGACACCGCCAGATTATCGCCATAATCCTGTACGTTAAAGAACGAGGATGGTGTTCCCAACCAGTACTCCTCGTTGGGATCGATGGGTTCCACCAGACCAACTACGCTGATGTTGATCCGCTCCGACGGGTCGTCCCGGAATGGGGCCAAGAACACCTGAGAGCCTGATTCGATAACAAACAGCCTGGCTGCATCGCGGCCCACCACCGCTTCAAAGTCCACGCCCTTTTCGTGAAGCGTGACCGTGTTATTGGGCCAGCGGCCGGCCACCAACTGGGCATGGTCTTCAAAATCGGTGAGGAAGAAGGGTCGGCCCACCGTCCCTCCTAAAACGGGAACCCTGGCATTCACATCTATCACCAGGGGCAAAGTACCCCGTGCCCGACCGTGGCGCTGGGTGCCACGAAGCATGAATGACAGGCGGTCATTGATTATCTGTTCCGCGGCAATGCGTAGGTTTGTGTAGTCGGCTGGCCCCAGGGGACGGTTCTGGATGGTCAGCCGAATATTAAGGATGTGGGGTGTGGCAGTGGCAATGGCGTGTTGCAGGCCGCCTTGGGCCAGAGCCCGGGAGTAGAGGGCCCCAGTTGCCATCACGGTAACCGCTGCCAACACGCCGACAAAGACAATAGCCAGCAAGACCCATGACGAGCGAAGGTGACGGGGCAGCAACCAGAACAGCAGGCTGGTTCTGGATATCAGCCCCACTTTAGCGACTCTTTGGCGGGGCTATGATTAGGGTGGTCTAACCTGGGATTTCCCACATCGAATTGTTGGCCCTTATTATCGTTTCTAGCTTCTGAATACCGGCGTGGCCGACCCGCCTTTCGGCTGCTGGCGGCCTGATATCTAACCACCAGCACCCGGGGACACCGGCGGCCGCAGTGCTGTTCAGGAACGCGCGATTTCCTCGAAGGGAGGCTCGGGCATACCCTCGACCCAGGTTGGGTCGCGTAGTTCCAGGCGGTTCCCGCTGGGATCGAAGAAATAGAGTTCCCGGCCGGTGAAAAATCCTTGGGCGCGATAAACCAGCTGATCAATGGGTATTTTCTTCTCGTCGAAAATCCGGCAGGCCTTCTGAAAGGTCTCCGCAGTCACCGTGAAGGAGTGGTGGACGTTGGGCTCTTCTTTGATCTTTTTACTCTCCGGGTCCTTACGCTCGCACAGCAAGATGTTGTGGTCGCCGACGTTGAAGCAGGACATGCCCGAATTCCCGAGACGTCCCATTGACGTGAGTCCGAGCAGGTCGCCGTAGAACTGTTCCGACTCTTCCAAGTTGTTTACCCCGATGGACCAGTGGGTGACGCCTTCAATTTTGAGTAGTCCCATGGTAGCCTCCTTGCAAAGTCTCGTTTAGTGGGTAGTCCACCAGATCAATGGTCCAGAATAGCGGCCGCGACTGGCTATCGGTCCCGCTGGTCGTGTTATTATGGGCTATTCTAAAGGCGATTGAACTTTTTGGAAACCCGGCCCTTCAAATAGAGGACCTACTTAAGGAGATAACTCATGGTTTCAGACGTCAGCACTGCCGCCGGGGCGATGACCGGCTCCCGCTACATTGAGAGTCTCAAAGACGGACGAGAAGTCTGGCTGGACGGCGCAAAGGTCAAGGATGTTACCATCCACCCGGCTTTTACCGGCATGGTGCACGAACTGGCCCGGATCTATGACCTGCAGCACACCGATGAGTACCGAGACCAAATGACCTTCGTTTCCCCGGAGACCGGAAACCGATGCAGCCTCTCCTGGCTGCTCCCCCGGTCGGCGGAAGACCTGAAGTTGCAGCGACGCAACAGCGAAGTGTGGAACGAGCAGTCCTGGGGACAGTTGGGGCGAAGCCCCGATATTTTGGCCCCTCACATCATGGGCCTGTACGCGATTCGCGATGCTCTGGGGCAGATCAAGAATCCCCACTGCGACTTCGGTGAGAATATCGTCAACTACCATCGCTACTGCATGGAGAACGACCTCTTTCTAACCCATGGTTTGGGTGACCCTCAGGTGGACCGAAGCCAGCAACCCCAAAATGAGAATCGGTCCGAGATCGAGGAAGAGATCGCGCTGCACGTGGTCGAGGAGACCGCTGCAGGCGTTATCGTTCACGGGGCCAAGCAACTGGCCACCGCAGCTCCCATCAGCAACGAGACCTACATCTCCCTATCGGCAACCTTCGTACGCCGGTCAGACCCCCGCTTTGTGCTGGCGTTCTCCATCCCCACCGACAGTCCGGGGATGAAAATATTGTGCCGGGAGCCGGTGTCCCAGTGGGTGGGCAGCTACGGACATCCGCTGGGAGCTTTGTACGACGAGCAAGACTCCATGCTTTTCTTTGAGCACGTCCTGGTGCCCTGGGACCGGATTTTTATGCTGTACGAGGCCGCTCCGCTGCTGCAACGGCTGGGCGAACAGGTTAACTTCCGCGGGTGGGGCAACCTCTGCCGCATTCACCAGCGCATGCGCTTGATGACCGGCGTTGCTACCCTGATCGCCGAAGCTATCGGGGTTATCGAATACCGGGAGGTTGCCTCCAAGCTGGGAGAGATGGCCACCTACACCGAGATGTGGCGTCACGCCATGGATGGCCTGGAACATGAGGCCTACGCGACGGAAGATGGTCTGATGTCCCTGGGCCCAATATCAGGCATGAACATTTACTTCACCCAGACGTCGGCCCGCATGGTCGAGCTGCTGCGGGAGATTTCCGGGTCGGGGATGATCATGCAGCCCAGCGAGAACGACCTGGCTAACCCGGAGTTCCGGTCATATTTGGACCGGTACATGCGGGGCAAGGGCGTGGGCGTCGAGTACAAATCGCGGCTGTTCCGGCTGGCCCATGACCTGGCGGCGTCTTCCTTTGGGATGC
>JACZRM010000157.1 GCA_022576105.1 Chloroflexota bacterium
GCAACCCGATTAATGCCCATTATTACTCTTACGTTGTCCATTATGCCGCTCTTGGAATACAGGTCCTCCAGCGGTATATCATCGCCGTCGATCCTGGCCGAAATGCGAGAGAAAGCAGCCCCAGACGGGGCCCGCTTGTCGTGGATTACCGGAATGCCCTGGTTGGTGGCGATAATCAGCCGGTCGTCGGCGGGCACCATCCCCAGTACATCGACGGCCAGCAGCTCAACGATGTCATCCTTATCCATCATGTCTCCCCGCTTCACCATGCTGGGACGCACCCGGTTGATTATCAGCTTGGGACGGTGCAGCCCTTGTGCTTCCAACAGCCCAATGACCCGGTCGGCGTCGCGAATGGCCGAAACCTCTGGTGTAGTTACCAGTATCGCCTCCTTGGCGGCGGCAATCGCGTTCTTGAAGCCCTGCTCGATCCCGGCCGGGCAGTCGATCAGCACGTAGGCGAACTCGCGCTCCAGCTTGGTGCATAGGTCCCGGAGCTGTTCCGCGTTGATGCAGTTTTTGTCACGGGTCTGGGCCGCTGGTATCAGGAACAGATCCTGCTCGCTCTTGTCGCGAATCATGCCCTGATGCATTTTGCACTGACCTTCGATTATGTCAACTAAATCGTAGACAATGCGGTTTTCCAACCCCATAACCACGTCCAGGTTGCGCAGGCCGATGTCGGTGTCGATGACCACCACCCGATGTCCCCGCATGGCCAGACCGACGCCAATATTGGCCGTGGTGGTAGTTTTGCCTACGCCACCTTTCCCCGAGGTGATGACTATGGTCCTACCCGTCATACAATGTTCCTCCACTATATCCCCCGAACCGCCCGGCGTAGGGCGCCACGTATACCGAACTTCGACGCACGTAGGCTATCCTGGGGTTGTTTTTATTGGATTTGGATCGCTTCTTGGGCTTGGGGTCCACGCCCGTGTAGGGCCCGATCTGCAGTCGATGGGTATCCAGGTTCAGGGCGATAATGGTCGCCTGAGTGTCGCCACTGGCTCCGGCGTGGGCGAACCCGCGCAGGTTCCCAAAGACCAATATGTCACCGTCGGCGATGATTTCTCCGCCCGGATTGACGTCGGCCATCACCACCACGTCTCCCGGATACCGGATTACCTCGCCGGAACGGCAGATAGTCTTGATCAGCAGGGCTTCGTTGCCCCGATTCAGACCGGTTGGCTCTCGTTTAGGTTCGATCCGGGTCGCTGCCGGCTGATCTGGGGAGCCGTGATTTTCAACCTCATTCCGCTCCAACGATGATGGTTCCACTGGAGTTTCCTGGGGAGTTTCATCAGGAAGTTCATCGGGAAGTTCATCGGGAAGTTCATCGGGAAGTTCACGAGGAGGCTCATCGTTAACCAGGGCCGAAGTTTCTGGTTCGCCCTGCTCCAATTCAGCTTCCGGTTCGACAGCCAGGGTTGGCGGTGTCTCATCTGGCGGTTCAGGAGCTGCTCCCAGAGGGTCTTCGGTTGCAGCGGCTTTCGCTGGCTCAACCGCTAAATCGACTGCTGCCGGGGGGTTCGTTTCTGGCGCTGGCTCCAGTCGGTAAGCTTCCCACTGCTCCAGACCGGCCGGGCCTGGGACCGCCGGGGACCGAGTTAGGGCGGTAAACCTGGGATCATTGTGGGCAATATCTTCCCTGATGGTGGATTCACGCGCAGTTTTCTCGCCAGTGGAGACTGCTACACCAAAGCCTACGCTTTCGGACAGGGCCGCCTCCAGGATCTCCGGAGGGCACCAGAAGCGGGTTACCGTTACGCCCGACTCTTTTTCCAGAAGCTCTTTAATCTGCGTTATTTCTTCCTTGTTCAGCATCCGGCGGCCCACATTTACGGTGATGCGGCCCTTGGAGTACAGGAACGGGTTACCCAGCAAATGGTCCCGTAGACCAGTCATCACCTGGTCAAAAGGTGTGCAATCGTCAATGGCCAAGTTTACATTGGTGCCACGCCCGGTAATCTGGACGACTTTGGTTTCCAACGTTGTTTGATCTTGATCAGCCAGTTAGTTATTCCTTTCTTAACGGGCCTCGGACCGGCCCGGTGTATCCAGATCAAGTTACCGGGTTGGAAAAGGAGGACGCGGTAGTCCGCAACGATAATCACGGAGACCGAGGCAACACCCCCACGCTCCAACTTCTTCCGCCCAGTGTTGTAATTGGTTTATACCAGTGGGAAAAATCCCAAGTCAAGGTATCCCTCGGCCAATTTTGAAGGTATTCCAAAGGGGGATACCTATTGGCAGATACGGCTTTTGGGTAACCTTGAGCGTCTGCGGCAGGTTGATGGCTATAGTCTGGCCCGTTGAACTTAATAATGCATTAGGCTGGAGCAGATTCAGGGACTAATTTGGGGAAGTAAATGCGCCTTAGCGGTAGGTTAATCACACTCAGACTAACCGCCAGGATAAATCCAACACCGGTGACAGTCATTACCACCGGGGTATTGAACCAGTCTGAGAGGGCGCCGTTCATCAGGTTGGCCGCTGCCATGGTGCCGCCAACGTGCATGTTGTATATGCCGGATACACGCCCCCGGATAGCGTCGGGCACAATGGTCTGAATGATAGTGTGGGTCACAGTCATGAACCCGGCAGTGCTGGCGCCCAATAATACTGCGGCGGCCAGGGACAGGCCCGCCAGAGAGGAGACGCCCAAGCCCACGTAGCTGATTCCGCTGACGACTCCCAGAATCAGGAAAAGGCGGCCTCTAGTGGCGTTGTTGCCAATCCCCGCCAGTAACACTGAAGAAACCAGCGCTCCCACGCCAATGGCCGACATCAAAAGGCTGACCCCGCTGAACCCGGCGGACAGAGCCTCCTCCGAAAGTACCGGCAGCAGCGACTCGTAGGACATGGTCAGGGAGCAGTGAAACACCGCCAGCAACACCATGGCCAGGACCAGCGGATTCGAATATACGTAATTGAATCCGGCCAGCATGTTTTGGACAAAGCTCTTGCTGGGGTCGACTTCTCCCCGAGAGCGAGTGGAGATGCGCAGGGTTTGTATCAACCCCACCAGGTAAAACCCGCTGCAAAGCCAGAAGGCGGCCGGCACGTTGCTGGTGAAGAACAGAAGCACCCCTATGGCCGCTGGTCCAAAAAAACGGGAACCTTGCTGGGTTGCCTGGTTCAAAGCGATAGCATTGTATAAATGCTCTTTGGGAACCAGATTCGGGACCAAGGACTGGGTGGCGGTCTGTTGGGATGTCCGTATTGTGCCGTTAATCAGGGCGAAAATGACCAGCACCCAAGGCCCGGCCTGATCCATGGTTACCAGCGCTGCCAAAGCAATATTGTGGGCCAGGTTTAACCCATAGGTCCAGGCGAGGACAGTCTGCCGGTCGAACCGGTCGGCGACAATCCCGATAATTGGTGCGGCGAACACTCTTGGAGCCATGGCCATGAACGTTACCAGGCCCACCCAGAGCGATGAGCCGGTGATTTCGTAGGCCAACCACCCCCGGGCCACGATCAGCGCCCAAGCGGATGCGCCAGCCAGAAGGTTGGCGGTCCAAAGAGTGCGGAAGTCCTGATATTGGAGGGCTAGTAGGAAGCGATCACTAATAGTTCGAAGCATCAAGCGGTCAGTCACCAGGGCAGGTTACGCGAGTCATTATACCCGTAATTGTCAACGTTCCAATTGTGTGTCCGCTACTCGGGCCGGCCAAAAATCGCCACCGAGCAGGTGAATGATCCAGGACGGCCACCCAGGTTGTGGGTTAATCCCAGGTCGGCCTTCTTAAGTTGCCGCTGATCGGCCTTGCCCTGTAACTGTTTGTAGACTTCGTAAATCATCCGAATCCCGCTGGCGCCCACCGGGTGTCCAAAACATTTCAGCCCGCCGTCGGTGTTCACCGGCAGTTCACCTTCCAGGGCGAAAGTGCCCGCCGACACGTCCTCGCTGGCGAGGCCTCTGGGGCTGAAGCCCAGGTCTTCGTAGATTATCAGTTCGGTGATGGTGAAGCAGTCATGCACCATTGCCAGGTCCAGTTCTTCCTTGGGGTTGCCGATGCCCGCCTCTTGGTAAGCTGCCCGGCTGGCCCGGACGCTTTCTGGAAAGTGGGTGAAGTCCCAATCGTCCCGCAGCATCCCAAAAGCCCCCACCGACAGCGCCAGAGCCTTCACCAACACATAATCCCGGCGGAAACTCCGCGCAATTTCCGGGGTGGTGATGATGGCCGCCGCCGCTCCGTCGCTGACCCCGCAGCAATCGAAGAGGCCCAGCGGCCAGGCGATCATCGGCGCGTTAACCACCTGGTCCGGGCTGACCTCCCGCTGGAAATGCGCCTTGGGATTCAGAGTCCCGTTGTGGTGGTTCTTGGCGGCAATCCGGGCCAGGGTCATTTTCCCGTCATCGAAGGTTATGCCGTACTGATGGAAGTAGCGGGTGGCGGCCATGGCGAACTGGGCCGGCGGCGGAGTTGGCGGCGCAACCTCGGAGCCGGGGGCTTCTGGTATTGCCAGCCCGGAGAAACCCGAGTCCTTGAGTTTTTCCACGCCCACCGCCAGCACGATGTCGTAGATGCCGGCGGCCACAGCGTAGCTGGCGTTGCGAAAAGCATCGGTGGCGGTGGCGCAAGCGTTTTCCACCCTGGTGATGGGAATGTAGTCCAATTTCAAAGCCTCGGCCAGGGGCTGTCCGGTGCGAAAAGAGCTGACCGTGCCCAGCCAGGCGGCCTGCACGTCTTTGGGCTCAATGCCGGCATCCTGGTAGGCTTCATAGGCGGCTTCCACCATCAGGTCGCCGGCGCTGGCGTCCCAGCGTTCCCCAAACTTGGTGCAGCCCATGCCGATGATGGCTACCCGGTCTCTGATGCCGTTCATTGCTGTTCTCCATCTGGTATTTCCGGCGGTATTTCCGGCGGTATTTCCGGCGGCATTTCCAGAGAACGCCTTGGCGTCGCCTTCCAGTAGTAGTTATGAATACCGTTG
>JACZRM010000158.1 GCA_022576105.1 Chloroflexota bacterium
GGGATGACCAGAAATTGGCATCGACATTGAGCAACCTGATGACCACTCTCAAGATAACCGATGAGGGCGCAATTTACCGGTTCTGCCCAGATTCGGGCACCCTGAAGCTGGAAGTTGGGCTGGGGCTGAAGCCTTGGATCCAATCATTCCCAGAGTTCTTGCCGGAAGAAGGCCCCATTGGTGACGTTTTCCAGAAGAACCGCCGATTGATCTGCCAGGGAAGGAAAGAGCTTGGCCCGCACCTGAAGAACCTCACCCGAGTGAATTCTGGAATCTTGAGCGGTTTGCTGAAAGGACATATACCGCCGCTGTACACGGCGGCGGTGCCGGTCAGATGGCAGAGCCAGGCGCTGGGAGTATTGATGCTGTCCCGACAGGATGATGTTCTTGACGACAGCGAAGTGCAACTTATGGAGGGCTTTGCCGACCATATAGCCTCGACGATGCACTACTCTGCCTTGACCGAACAGGTAACCCGCCTGGATGCACTATCGAGTATGTACCGTCAACTAGAGAAATTACGAACATCCATCGACACCCCAGGGTTTGGATTACCGGAGTTTGTCCAACAGCTCGGTGAGGCGATTCCATTCCACTGCGCCCGAGTGTTGACCATTAGCGATGAAGGCATAGATCCCGGCCTGACTTACTACTGGCATTCCAACCAATCTGACGCTGGGTTGCCGGTCCTTGACGCGTATCTCAAAGAGCTATTGGAAAAACAACCATCCGGAGCCGCCTATATCGGGCACGTAGAGGGCAGTCCGTCGCAGAAACCCGACGGTGCGTTCACCCCGGTGATTCCCGCCGAGCTGGCGGAACCGGGCGTTGGCTGCTTATTGGCGACCATCGCAGAATCATCCCGCTCCGACGGCTCCCGACTGCGCAGCGTTTTAGCCCTGATGCACCACGATGCAGACGCCTACACCGAGGAATCAACCGAATTGGTTCAGGCCGCTGGGACCTATCTCGCGTCCCTGATAAACATGACCGCGGCCTCTTTGCATTTGGAAAAGACCAGGGAGCAAGTAGATGCACTTTGCAGCCTGGTCAACCTGTCCCACGGCGGGAGCGATGAAGACCAAGTTGCCAAGAGCCTGATGCAAGGGGCTTCCCGATTGCTGGGAGATTCCCCTTGGGTGTCGATTTCATCGATCCTGGTTGACGAAGAGAAAGGCGCGATAACCGGTGCGCTGCTCAACCGCGCCTCTCCAGAGCAATTTCAACCTCTGGCCGCCGCTGAACACTCAGCCTACCTGAAGAAACTCTTCCAGGAATGGGGAGAGCCTCAGCCAAAGGCTTTTGGGGCAGATTCTGCTGAGGGGTCGGAAATGCGGGAGTTGGTGGGAGTGGCCGAAGAGGGGAATCTACTGTGCTTTCCATTGCATGATCCGGTGCATGGTTCGGGCAAGAGCTTTGGGGCGCTGGCAATCAATCTGCCGTTGGAACATCGTCCCACCCAGCTTGAGCAAGCCCTGATCCAGCGAGTCGCCGACGTGGCAGCCCTTTGTCTGCAAAACTCCCGAAGATACGAAGCGCAGGCCCGTCGAATCCGTGAGTTCCAGCAAGAGGACGAACTGCGCCGCTCTTTCCTGTCTTACATCACTCATGAGTTTCGGACACCATTGGCCTCGCTCAAGACATCCTTTGAACTGATTCAAGAAGCCGAAGCGGTACGAGGCCTGGACGACCCCTATCAGCGTTTGCTGACCAACGTCAACCGCAGCGTGGCGATTCTGGGCCAGCTGATCAGCGACATGTCGGAGGTAGCTAATATTTCGGCGGGCGGGGTAGTGCTGAACAAGACCTCAATCTCCCCGGAGGTAATTGTTTACCCGGTAGTTGAGATCACGTCGCCGTTGAGCCACCTGAAGGGCCAGACTCTGGAGGTGGAGCTGCAACCGGACCTGCCCAAGCTGATGGCCGACGCGCATCGTCTGGAGCAAGTGCTAACCAACATGGTCTCCAACGCCATCAAATACACTCCTCAGGGAGGCTCAATAAAGACAGTGGTCTCCCAGCAGAACGGTTGTATTCAATTTGCCATCTCCGACACTGGACGGGGCATTCCCCAAGAGGACCTGGACAAGGTGTTTGACCCCTTCTATCGGGTGCCCCTCCAATCGTCGGATCGAACGCCCGGCACCGGCCTGGGCCTGGCTCTGGCCAAGTCGCTGGTGGAACTACACGGAGGCGAGATTTGGGTGGAAAGCGAAATGGAAAAGGGCAGCACCTTCTACTTCACTGTACCCATAGATACTAAAAACTAGATACTAAAAACTAGAGACAAGAAACTGAGAAAAGAAACTGAGAAAAGAGGAACAAATGAAGCTGTTGATTATTGAGGACGATCCCATTATTAGTGAAACGGTCGCCATCTGCTTCAACCTGCGCTGGCCCGAGGCCGAAGTGATCGCCACCGATTCTGGCGAAGAGGGGGTAAAGCTGGCCGAAACTGAATCACCGGACGTGATCATTTTGGACGTTGGCCTGCCCGGGATGGACGGGTACGAAACCCTGCGCAAACTGCGGAAAATCACCGATGCTCCCGCAATAATGCTCACCGCCCGGGATAGTGAGGTAGCCAAGGTCAAGGGTCTGGAATGGGGAGCGGACGACTATATAACCAAGCCCTTCAGCCACATTGAATTGTTGGCCAGGGTCAGGGCTGTGCTCCGCCGCAGTGCCTCAGCCGCGCCGGATGAGAACCAGGGCGTTTACAAAAATGAAGCCGCTGGGCTGGAAATTGACCTGGACTCTCGTACGGTAACCCGGCACGGACGGCAAATAAGCCTGGCGCCACTGGAATACAGCCTGCTGTATCACCTGGTCAGCAACGAAGGCAAAGTGTTGACCCATGAAACATTGCTGGCCAAGGTGTGGGGTCGAGAGTACATCGATGAGGTGGACTACCTGAAGGTGTATGTTCGGCGCTTACGCACGAAACTGGACGATGACCCTCAGAATACCGAGTTGATTCATACCGAGCGGGGAGTGGGCTACATATTCCAAGTTAGGACCAAATCTCTCCCAGAACCGTCGTCACCAGAACTCAGTCAAAGCATCGCTGAGTAGGTCCATTGCCTGGTACGCGGTGGGTTACAGCGAATTGAGGAGCCTCAAGGGGATACCCATACCGAACGGCGCATGAACGAATTAAAGCGACAGATAAAGTGCTCAAACTGCTCCTATGATCTGGAGCAGACCACCCTAGTGGTTGACGGCAAGAGTTACTGTTGCAGCGGCTGCGTCCAGGGCGGACCTTGCATCTGCTCTTACCGCCAATCGCCGGAGCAAGCAGTCTCCTCAGGCCAAGACCATACCCCCCAAGACCAAATCACCTTTGAAGCCTCTCCCATATCCTATGACCCGGACTGTCCCTATTCCAGCGCATTTGCCGGCATGGTGACCAACGTCCTCAAGGAAGTCGAAATCACCCAGCAGGCCGTCAAACACCGGGAGGGGCCGGTTAAGGACTTACTGGATTTGCTGCAACGAACTGCCCGTTTGCTGCAAATTATGACCTACCGATTGGAAGACCAGAAACAAGCCGAGAACTCCAACTGGCTTTCCCGGATACAAGCGGAGGCAGAGGCTCGCGATTCGTACGAAAAGGTGAAACTTTTTGTTCAGGGCTTGACCGACCCGGATATGGTCTTTGGCTATACAAGGGCACTGTCCCGACTAAATTCGGTCAATGATTTGAAACTGGTAAACGTGAACGACTCCGACGCATGTTACCAGATTCAGACCAACTCCAAGGCCAAATTCGCCCGGGATGTAATCTCGCTGCCCGACTTTAAACCCCTACGCGTTCACTCAACCGCCGACGATATAACCGTGCAGCTTAACCAGACGGTGGGATTGGGTGAGTCAAGGGTTGGATTCTCGGAGCCGGTTCCGGCGCCTCAGGAGCCGGCCCACGCGGAGTCACCAGCCAAAACCCTTCCCGCCAAGCCCTCATCCTTGAATCGGACATCCACCGGCGGTGTCTTGGAGGTGGGTATCGACGGCTTCTTCAACGCCAGGCATTACTTGACCAAGGACGGCGAACCCGGCCCAATCGAGATGAGGTCCTGGCGCGTGGAAATTTCCCTGGAAGGCAAACTGGTGGATGAGTCCGGCCAGCTGCAAGGGTTGGACTCGGCTAAAACCAACCTAGAGCTGCTGCTGTTGGGCTACAACAACAAGCTGCTCAACAAAGTTCCGCCCTACGACCAAATTCAACCCACTCCAGAAAATATTGCCCGTACTCTGTACAACCAGATTACTTCGGCCATTTCCCAAGAGCAGCTGCGGGTCAAGGGTTTAAAAGTTTGGGCCAGCCCTACCCAGTACGTCTGGTACTCGGAGCCTTCAGGCAATGCGGTATGAACTGAAGACCCTGGCCGGCGCAGTCGTCATCCTGCTGGCCGGGTTGTTTATTTACCAGCACCTGCTCTTTCCGGTTGACCCGGACCGCATACATCCCTGGGGGTCCGACACCTGGGGCCACCTGGTTAAAGCGGTCTACCTGCAAGAGCAGATCGCGCAAGGCGTAGTCTATCCGGACCTATTCCCCGGGTGGTACAACGGCATTCAAATGCTCCGCTACCACGCACCCCTGCCCTACTATCTGTTGGTTGGTCTGAGCAAACTGACGCCGAACATCTGGTGGGCCGGCAACCTGTTCCTGGCGCTGAGCTCGTTGGCCGGAGGGCTGTCTTTTTTGTTGTACCGCCGCTGGCTGGGGCTGCTGCCGGCCTACGGACCGCTGATCATCTGGGGTGTCATCAGGTCGATCTCATCCTCGGCCAACCCCGTCTTCTCCGCAACCGGAAAGCCTCTCGTCAAGGCGGCGATGTACAGCTCGGCAACTGCACTGCTGGCGATCTTCATCTTTCCCTTCACAACGAGTTGGGGCATTGCGGGCGCAGCATGGGTGAC
>JACZRM010000159.1 GCA_022576105.1 Chloroflexota bacterium
GCCGTCTTCCAGCACCACCTCCATCGCCAGGACGTGGTTGGTGGTAGTTCCATAGGCCAGGCAGTGGGGGCCGCCGGCATTTTCGGCGATATTCCCCCCCAGGGTGCAAACTCGCTGGCTGGAAGGGTCGGGCGCGTAGCGCAGGCCGAACTTGCGCGCGTGGGTGTCCAGGTCCAGGTTGACTACCCCGGGCTCGATGGTGGCGGTGCGGTTTTCGGTGTCTACCGCAAGGATGTGGTTCATCTTGGTGAAGGCTACTTGGATGCCGCCTGCGGGAGCTATGGCCCCCCCGCTGAGGCCGGTGCCGGCGCCCCGCCCGACCACTGGAACCTCCTGCTGGTAGGCCAAGGCCAGTACGCGGCTGACTTCCTGCGTGGACTTGGGGAATACTACGGCGTGGGGAATGGAGCGATCGACGGAGCCGTCGTATTCATAGACCAGCAAGTCTTCCGGGTGAGAGATGACATTCTCTACCCCGACGATGGCCTGTAGCTGTTCAATGAAATCCTGAGTTGGCATGGGCCTGACCTTTCTGAGTTCGATGATAGACGAAAGCGGCGGCACAGGCAAGGAACGACCAATGTCCGGTGGCAATTGTTGTTAGAGGCAATTCCCGGAGAATTATGGGAGACAAGCGAGCAGCTTCCGTTCGCCCTGAAGCTCTCGAAGGATGCTAGTGGAGCCCGCCCGGTCATGGTTCGACTGGCTCACCACGAACGGGTTTTGCCTGATAAGTGGCAATCGTGTTCCGTGATTGAGGCTACCAGCCTATTTTCTATGTTTCCCTGAGCATAGCGAAGGGTCTGAAATCGAGTAAACTGGATTCCCCGCGAGGTCAAAATTACCTTTAAGGCAAGTCTCCGCGAACGGGAGCCACTGTCGTATTCGGTGGTTCAAATGGTCTCGATACGGCCTAAAGGCCTACTCGACCGACGTAGGGCTCATAGTGGATTGAGTAGCGAAGCGTATCGAAATCCAAGTAGCAATGATGGTTTTATACCGAAGTGGAAACCTTTCCGAACAAAACCTCTGTTTGATGGCTAACATATTTGCTTGTATACTGGGCTGCGGCTTTCCCAGTTGAGATTCAAGCGCAATATTTAGGGGTAGGATTTAGAAGACCTAACAAAATGAAATGCAACTTGCCCTGAGGAGCCAGGGAATCCCCCTCAGTCCCCCTTTCCGAAGGGAGGAAGTCGATAGCCCCTTTACAAAGGGGGATGGGGGATTTTAGATTTCCTATAGCCTTTGGATGACCAATTAGACATTTTGTTAGAGACTCTTAGCCCAGAGGACACCCAGCATGGAATTCAACATTGCCGTTCTGGCGGGCGACGGCATCGGCCCGGAAGTTACCGATGAGGGCGTTAAAGTCCTCAAAGCGGTGGGCCAAGCCTTCGGCCACAATTTCAGTCTGCAGTACGGTGATGTCGGCGGAATATCCATCGACAAGCACGGGACTCCCTTGTTGGACGAAGTGCGAGAACTGGCCGGAGCCGCCGATGCCGTCTTGTTTGGCGCGGTTGGCGGCCCCAAATGGGATGACCCCTCCGCTTCGGTACGCCCGGAGGATGCCTTGCTGCAACTGCGCGCTCAGTTGGGGGTGTTCGCCAACATACGACCGGTCAAGGTCTATCCCATTCTGGCCGATTCCAGCGTGCTCAAACCCCATGTGCTGGAGGGCGTAGACCTGGTGGTGGTGCGGGAACTTACCGGAGGCCTGTACTATGGGAAACCCAAGGAGCGCAAGGAGACCCCGCAGGGCTGGACCAGCGTGGATACCATGTTCTATACCGAGGCCGAGATTGAGCGAGTCTTGCGGGTGGGGTTCGCGTTGGCCCAGGTGCGCCGCAAGAAGCTGACCTCCGTGGATAAGGCCAACGTGCTGGAGTGCTCCCGTCTGTGGCGTCAGGTAGCAACGCGCCTGGCCGGGGAGTATCCCGACGTTGAATTGGAGCACATCCTGGTTGATGCCTGCGCCATGCAGTTGATCCAGCGACCCAAGCAGTTCGACGTGATCGTGGCGGAAAACACTTTTGGCGACATTTTGACCGATGAAGCGGCGGTGCTGGCGGCGTCAATGGGGCTGCTGCCTTCGGCCAGCCTGTCGGATGTGCCGGTGGCCGGCAAGCGCACTCCGGGATTCTACGAGCCGATACACGGTACTGCCCCGGATATCGCCGGGCTGGGAATAGCCAATCCGGTAGGCTCAATCCTCAGCGTGGCCCTGATGCTGCGTTATTCGCTGGGTCTCACCGAGGAAGCCGCCAGCGTTGAGCGGGCGGTGGAAACAGTCTTGGACCAGGGATATCGCACGCCCGACATTGCCGCCGATGGCGTTGAAAAAACCAGCACCACGGAAATGGGCCGCCGAATAGTCGGAGCTCTGGTTTAGCGCCCGTTTGAAAACGGAGAAATGCCTGACGTTTGGCGTATTGGCTTATTTTTGGAGTTACTCCGCGGGGACCAACGCGGAGCCAAACCTTAATAGAGCCACTTGGGTCGGGTGCCTCCGTGATTGTTATATAAGACCCTGTTGAATAGTTTGGAAGTACTAGCATAGCCATCCTTCGACAGGCTCAGGATGAACGGGGTGGGGGTGGTTTCACTAGTAGTCGGCGGCAACCGACTTCCGCTCGCGTTCGTGGTGAGCTTGTCGAACCACGTCATTGGGTGAATTATTCAACAAGCTCTAAGAGGATTTCGTAGATGGAAATTAGCCTGGCGCTAGCGATTGGCATATTTCTGGGCAGTGCAGTAGCGGTTATCTTCTGCGGCAATCTGCTGGCCAAATATGGTGATGCTCTGGCGACCCTGACCGGATGGGGCCGCCTTTTTGTCGGCAGCATTCTGGTGGCGCTGGCCACCTCGTTGCCCGAATTGTCGACCAATATATCGGCGGTCAGGCTGGACCCGCCCAATCCAGAACTGGCCCTGGGCAACGTCCTGGGGGCCAACATGATCAACATGCTCACCTTGGCGGCGGTGGCGCTGCTCTTTGGCGGCAAGCGGTTTCTGCAGCAGGTGGCCCCGCAGCAGGCCTACTTGATTCTGCTGGCCGCCCTGATGACCGGCCTGGCAGTGCTGTTTGCCGCCGTCAAGATGGAAGTATCTTTCTGGCAAGTCGGCGCATCATCGGTAGTTCTGCTGGTGGTCTACCTGGTCGGGATGCGCATAGTCTACGTTAAAAGACCCATCGAAAGTGCCGGTGAGGAAGCCGACGACCCGGGGATGACCCTCTCCCGGGCTTGGGGGATGTTCGGCCTGGTTTCAATAGGCGTGGTCATTGCCGGGTTTTTCCTGGCCTTTAGCGTAGACCGCATCGCGGAAATAACCGGCGTAGCCTCCAGCACTCTGGGAATATTGGCGGTGTCCCTGGTTACGACAATGCCCGAAGCCGCCGCGGCCATCGCCGCCGCTAGAATTGGCGCAGCCGACCTGGGGGTGGGCAACCTCTACGGCAGTTGTGTATTCAATGTGACCATCCTGGCCTTTGCCGACCCCTTTTACCGTCAGGGTATCTTATCGAACCAGGCGGAGCCGGCCCACCTGATTGCCGGTGCGGTGGCGATCTTCTTGATCCTGTTCGGACTGGTGATGATTTTGGGGAGCAAGCGCATCAACCGGATGGTGGCCACAATCGGATTGGTATTGATGGCGCTGGTCTATCTGGCCGGAGCAGTGGTTATAGGTGGGCTGGGCGCGCCGAAGAGCGATGGCGCAGATGCGGCGGCGAGTATTCAGTCTCCGGATGAAACTTCAATGTCGATTTAGCAATTAGCGGAGCGGGCTGTACGCCTCTTCCCTCGCTTCAGGTCAAGACTTAGAAATCGCCCCCCTGAAATCGCGCAACCTCTACAAAGCCGTTCTCCGCATCGGACCAATCGAACAGCGCCGCCTCCACCACCCGCTGACCGTTGATTCCCACCACCAACTGCTGTACCGGATAGGCTGGCCCGTCGCCCCACGGGCTGGTGGCGACGCCCCGGTCGGTCTCAGAAAGATAGGCCTGGCCGTTGGGATGGGAGTGGTAGATGATCCGCGCGGGCTGTTCGGTGTCCAGGCTGCGGTTCAGGTCCATCAGGTCCTCCCCGGTGAACACATACGCGTTTTCCGCGCCTCGCTGGGGAGTGGTTGGGTGGGTTCCCGATGCCTGGGCATTGACGCAACTCCGCAGCACCGATACTGAAGTATCTCCCTTGGGGCCGGCCAGCCAGCCGCAGCATTCGGCGGGAAAGGCGGTGCGAGCTTCCTGGTAGACCTTTTCAAGGATGGAGCGAGGTATCTCCAGCGGCGCGGGCTGAGCGGTCATCGGTTTCTCCAACAGAGACTTCGGGTTGGTGCTAACTAATTGGGGCGTTGGTGTGTTTTATAGAGTCACCGGGGTTATGAATCCAAGTTTAGCACGGTCGGGAACTTTATCGTCAGGCGCCGCGTCAATATTTGTGTGACGGGCTGGCATCCAATAATTGCTGCCGATTCGTAGTGTAATAGTAATCCGGAGGATTTTTCTACGTGTATTTCTCCTACGGGCATCTTCAAATTGTCATAACAATTGAATCCTATACTGACGGTTGGCATCCAAACACTTAGCTGCAGCTAACAATAAGCAATTAAGGCAACCTCTTTTTTGAGGTAAGCGAGGGAACATGAGGGTCAAGAACCGATTTTATTTTAAGGCGTGTCCCAGATGCCGCGGCGACATGTACCTGGACCAGGATAGGTACGGCGCTTACGGCAAGTGTTTGCAGTGCGGACGTATCTATGAGATACCCGCTAACGTGGCCAAAGTTGAGCCGGTCGAAACACACAGTTTGGCTGCCTAGCCAACTCCTCAAGCAGCTCGTGGTGAGCCCTTCGGCAAGCCAGTCCTGAGCCTGCCGAAGGGCTCAGGACGAACGAATAAATTCTCCATTCCCTGGCGG
>JACZRM010000160.1 GCA_022576105.1 Chloroflexota bacterium
TGGATGAGACTCACGGGAATGAAAGATAATGGGCAGCTTCAGGCTCTTGGCCAATCGGATATGCTGCCGGAAAACCTGATCCTGAATTTTTGAAAATTCGCGACGTAGAAGACATAGCAACCGCTGACTTTATACTCAAATCCGAACCCTGGCAAGATCAACGTGAGGAAAATCATCCTCCGAAAAGTCCTTTTTCCAAACCACTTTTCCCGTGTCCATGTCCCACGCCCAAATGTACGGCCGGTTGTCTTTGGGATAGAACGGATTGTTGTGGCTGTAGATGAAACTCATGACGTCGGCGCCGTCTTCAGTTTTCGAAATCCCTCGCCAGGCAAATCACGGACGCCAAGCTGAGCAATGAGCAGGCCATGGCCAAAATGACCGATATGAAGGACAAGCTGAGTCAGCGGCGCCAAGAGTTGGAAAAGCGTCTGGCGATGCCTGGAAACCTTCAGGCCGGGGGGCAGGGCAAGTTTACGCGCGACGCGGCAAAGGCGATCAAACAGGGCAACTTCGCCAAGGCCGCCAAGCTGCTGGAGGAACTCAACGTCAAGGTATTGCGATCGGGGAGCGAAGAGCCTGGTATCTACCAGCAAGCCCGGTCTGAAGCCGGCGAAGACGTCGATGCGGTGCTCAAGGTAGGCCACTATTCAGTGTCGCTGGAGTCTGGATACATGGTGGCGATGGACTCGGCCATCACCCCGGAACTAGCCCAGGAAGGCCTGGCCCGTGAGCTGGCCCACCGCATCCAGAACCTGCGTAAGGAAGCCGACTTCGACATAACCGACCGCATCGTCACCTACTATCAGGGGCCGGAGGAGGTGGCCCAGGTAATGCGAAAGCACCAGGAATACATCAGCCAGGAAACCCTCAGCGACAAGTTGATTGCGGGCCAGCCGGCAGACGGCGCCCAGTCCGCCACCCAAAAGGTGGAAGGCATGGAAGTGACCCTGGGAGTACGGCGGGTGTAACGGGAGGATATCTAAGTGGCAACCGGAAAACGACCCTCTCAGTACAAGCAGCAGCAAGGTATGGTCCAGTGGTGGGAGGAAAACCAGACCTTAATCCAACACCTTAACGAAGGGCGCTCAGTTAGAGAAACTGCCGAATTTACTGGGGCCACTCAGCGACAGGTTACGACTACAAAGAAGCGGCTTCATGATTTGTTGTCTGCTAGACTTTCCCACTCTGAAGTCATTAATTTCCTCAAGTATATGCCCCATCCAACAAATGAACGCCTCTCTGAAACAGCGTCTGCCTTTGAGGAATTGATGAAACTTGTTGGACAAGATAGTCAGGATACGGAGGAAATTCAGGACGCTTCTGAAAATCTGGACAAATATATTTACGGTTCGGGTTAGTGGCGCAGGAAGTTTTTGTAGACGCAAGTTTCTGGACAGCATTGTTCTACAGTCCAGACCAACATCAGCTTGAAGCCGAAACTTTGTGGCGCGAAATTATTTCCGCCCGCTGGCGCACAGTCACCACTAACTGGACTCTTTACGAGACGCTGACCTTCTTGACCAGCCGAAGGAGGCATAACATAGCGGTACAGGTTTATGCATTCGTGTCTGATTCGGCGGAGATTGTACACATTGAGGAATCCGGGCTAGAGGCTCGAAGCTTGGATATATTCAACCAGCATTCAGATAAGCTTTGGAGTGTAGTCGACTGCGCCAATTTCGCTTGTATTGAACAAAGTCAGTGCGAATATGCTCTCTCCTTTGATGGAGATTTTGGCCAGGTTCAAGCAGAGTTTAGATTTAACGTTTTTGGTATCTAAGCACCTATGCCTGAACTGCCCGAAGTCGAAAACACCCGGCGCTACCTGATTGAAGCGGGTCTGCCGGGTAAAACATTTTCCCTGGTCAACATCGGCTGGGCCAACAGCGTAAAACACCCGTCCCTGGAAGACTTCGTCCTGGGACTGCCGGGCCGAACCGTCCAGGCGGTCAACCGGCGGGGCAAGTATCTGATTCTGCCGCTGAATACCGGCGAGACCCTGGTGCTGCATCTGGGTATGACCGGCGGAATTCGACTGCATCCCAAGTCCCAAGCCACACCGCCCATGACGCGCCACACTTTAGAATTAGATGGGGAATCGGACGGCGGCAGCGAATTGAGGTTCATCGACCCCCGCAAGTTCGGCCACCTGTGGTTGGTGGATGACCTGCCACAAGCAGTGCCGGTCATGGGGCCGGAACCGCTGGAGGATGGGTTCAGCCGGGCGGCCTTGGCGCAAGCGTTAGCCGGGCGCAAAGCACCGATCAAAGCCCTGTTGCTGGAGCAGTCGATAGTCGCCGGGCTGGGCAACCTGTACGCCGACGAAGCCCTTTATCTGTCCGGCATCCACCCACAACGGGCTGCTGTCGGCTTGAGCCAGGAAGAGGTGGCCAGGCTTCGTGATGCCATTGTCTGCGCCCTGACCCGGGCCTTGGCCCAGTACGACCAGGGTCGCAATGACCATTCGCCCGACCCGCCCTTTGGTCTCGCTACCTGGACCATACCCCGCAAGTCTGGCGAGCCCTGCGTCAAGTGCGCTGCGCCCATGGAGTTGATTCGCGTGAGAGCTCGCAGCACCTATTTTTGCCCCTATTGCCAGCCAGAACGCTAGATGCCCCGGCTTTGGCCTCACGCTTAGGATAACGTTTTTTCTCAAGTGGTTTAGATGGTCTCGATACGGTCTTCCGGCCTACTCGACCGGCGGTTGGTTGAGTAGCGAAGCGTATCGAAACCCGACGCTGGCGGCCAGTTGCCAAATTCAACCACCTGGATTGAAACGCTACCGGCGCCAATCCACTTATTGACGCCAGACTCCCTACTGCGTACACTATCCGGTGAAAATCCCTACATACCAATAAAAACACTTAAAATTAGGTATTGAGAGCGTCTGACCACGAGGGTAGCATCGTCATTCTGAGGAGCCCTTCGGCCCGTCTGTCCCTTCGATGAACTCAGGGCAGGCTCTGAGCTTGTCGAAGGGCTCAGGACAATCTCCGCGACGAAAATTCTCAGATTCTTACCTTCGTTGCGTCTCGGAATGACAAACCCATCAATACTCTAAGCGTTGCAATTCAGCCGACTAGGGTTGGCTCGATATTTTCCAGGTGATACTACTGCGACTCGACAGGAGGGTGAGGAATCATGGCGCGCTACCGGAAACATGAGGCACAAGAATGGGCCTGGGAAGCATTGAAGGGTCAGTGGACCACCCTGATAACCCCTTTTACGCCGGAAAATGCGTTCGATGAAGAGGGAATGCGCCGAAATATTCGCCACATTCAGAAGCTGGGCACTAAAGGGGCCGGGTGTACCTGGGCGATGGGCGAGTTCTGGAGCCTTACCTTTGACGAACGCATGCGGGTGATGGAAACGGTCGCCGACGAGTCCAAAGGCAAGTGGCTTACCGGCGCTCATGTGACTCACACCTCGGCCCTAGATATGCTGGCCCTGGCCAGACACGCCGAAAACGTGGGCATCGACCTGCTGATGATCGCGCCTCCTTACATGGTAGCCAAGACCGAGGAGCAGGTGATTAACTACGTAAAGCTGTTGGCCGACAACACTCCCCTGGCCATCATGTTCTACAACTCTCCCCAGTTTGGCTTCCTGATGAGTCCCCAAGGGTTGAAGCAGCTCTGCCAGATTCCCAACGTGGTGGGCGTTAAGGAAGCCAGCTTCAACCAGCAAACATCCATTGAGACCCACCTGTTGCTGGGGAAAGAAGCCATCATCAGCACTCCCGACGAATGGATCTTCCCCAAGGCCAAGGAGTTGGGTTTCCAGCAGCAGGTGATGTTCGCCAACACCTCTGACTGGCGCTTCGATACTCCCGAATGCAACAACTACGTCCAGTTCATTGACCGGGCCACCCAGGGCGACCTGGATTTGGACTTCTACGACACCCACTTGAAAGAGCTGAAGGCACTTTCGGACAAGTGGTGGGGCGGCACGGTGAAGAAATACAACGGCGTGCTGCCGGCATCCATGTGCAAGCATTGGGGCGAGTTGATGGGCATGGCTGGCGGCGGCGTCCGTCCCCCATTGATCGACCTGACCGCGGATGAAAAAGCGGAACTGGGTCGAGAGCTTGCTCCGCTGATACCCAAACCCAAGGTCGCGACCGTACCGGCACGGGCCAGGGAGCACGCCCGGTGGCTCAACGAAAAGAGCGAGCGGGCGCTGGATTTCTCCGGCATGATGTTACTGGTCAGCGTGCAGAACATGGCCGAGGCCCTGGAAGCCGATAAGGGCGGCGCGGACATCATCGATATTAAGAATCTGCAAGAGGCTCTGGTCGGCTCAGGCCACCCCGATCTGGTGGAAGAAGTGCGGGAGCGCATTCCCGCCGAGAAGCATGTCAGTGTGACTCTGGGCGTGGTGCCCAACCAGGCCGGCACGGTGGCCATGGCGGCGCGGGCTGCCGCCATGCTGAATGCTACGTCGGTTAAGGTTGGTTTCTGCGAGACCGACTACGACACGGCCCTGGATATTCTAAAAGAGTCGCGGCGGGCGCTGAGGGGATACGACACCAAGCTCATCGGCTCGCTGTTTGCCGACAACCATCTATTCGGTGGCCTAGAGCCGAGGCAGATGGTCAAACTGGCCCGGGAAAGCGAGTGCGACGGCTTTCTGATTGACACCCTGACTAAAGACGGTCGCAACCTGTTCGACTTTATTCCCGAAGATGAGTTGCGGGAGATGGTCATGGAGGCCAAGGGATACGGCCTGAGCGCCGCCTTGTCCGGCCATCTCAGGTTGAGTGATCTGGATGAACTGGCCCGCATCAACCCGGATATCGTTGGCGTGCGGGGTGCGGTCTGCCGCAGCGGAGAGCGAGACCTGGCGGTAGCCGCCGAGGCGGTCGCCCATTTCAAGCATGAGTTGGACCTGCGTAAGAGCGGCGAGATTG
>JACZRM010000161.1 GCA_022576105.1 Chloroflexota bacterium
ACAACATCCAAGTTTATTAATGACTTAGTAGCTTCCCAAATAAATTCCTGGTTTGTGGCGGTCGGTTGGTTACACTCTGAATTTCTAAATTTAAGGAGGTACTGAATATGTATGATATTGGGTGAATCCTTAGCAATATACACACCGAATTCCCTTTGTAACCGATCATGACAAGTTAATTGCCACTCGATTTCTTCTCTCAGCTCGCGCCTCGGAATTGTAATTGCCCCTATCTGTAATGTATCGAGCCAGCCCCGAGAAATTTCACGCCAGTCCGACATAGTTCGTATCCCCAAGTAGCCTCTTATTAGCCTCAAATTTGCATATGCGGTGAGCAGAATTCCCAGAGCTACCAAACCCGAAGATATTGGCCTGCCCAAAATGAAATTTCCGATTACTGAAATAAGTGCAAGCCCGTCTTTAGCGTCTTCAGGGAATGTGATAATTCCCGCGACTGTCAAGAGGGCGCCACCGAGGCTCATTGTGATCCGAAATGATTTATCCACACTCTAAGCCTATCACCTAAGGTAAATGAGACGTGTAGCGTTCCTTTCCTACCCAATCATCATAGCATCGCCGAAGCTGAAGAACCGGTAGCGGCGGTCAATGGCCTCCTGGTAGGCGGCTAAAATGTTCTCCCGCCCGGCAAAGGCTGATACCAGCATCAGCAGGGTGGAGCGGGGCAGGTGAAAGTTGGTAATCATCGCGTCCACCAGCCTGAATTCATGTCCCGGCAGGATGAATATGTTGGCCTGTCCGGTGGTGGGAGTTACCTCGCTCTGACCGGCCTGGGCCATATCGCGGCCTAGCTGCTCCAGCACCCGCACCGATGTGGTCCCCACCGCAATAATGCGCCGGCGGTCTTGTCGAGCGCGGTTCAGCGCACCGGCGGTTTCGGCGGAGACCTGAAAATACTCGGTGTGAATCTGGTGCTGGGTGGGGTCTTCCCCCTGCACCGGCCTGAAGGTGTCCAGCCCAACGTGCAGCGTCACAAAGGTCTGCTCCACTTCCAGAGCGTGTATCCGTTCCAGCAGCGATTCAGTAAAGTGCAGCCCGGCGGTGGGGGCGGCCACGCTGCCCGGCTGGTGGGCGTACACCGTCTGGTACCGTTCCGGGTCGTCCAGCTTCTGGTGGATGTAGGGCGGCAGAGGCATCTCACCCAGCCGGTCGATGCCTTCCTCAGCGGACAACCTCACCCGCTTGATGCCTTCAGCATCGGAATCCAGCACTTCCACTTCTAGCTGCACATCACTGGCGGGCGAAGTTATAACCAGCTTAGCGCCGGGGCGGAGGCGACGGCCCGGCTTGCCCAGGGCCTCCCAAATACCAGGTTCAACTCGACGCAGCAGCAGCAGTTCCACCTTGCCCTGGGTATCCTTGCGCCGCCCGTGCAGCCGGGCCGGAATCACCCGGCTCTGGTTGAAAACCATCAAGTCGCCGGGACTCAGCAAGTCCAGGATGCCGGCGAACTGGTGGTGACCGGTTTGGCCGGTGGCCCGGTCAACGGTCAATAGGCGAGACGCGTCCCGAGGCTCGATGGGAGCCTGGGCGATCAGTTCTGAAGGGAGGTGGTAGTCGAAGTCGCTGGTGCGCATAAGAAATTCAGGAATCAAACAGACCCAAATCCACAATTCACCGCCGAGTGCGCCGAGAAGAAAATACTCCCTCTCTTAAATCTTAACGCCGGTGAATGCTGATTCTCGCCGCCGTCAACGTGTTGACCAGCAACATGGCGATGGTCATGGGGCCAACGCCCCCAGGCACCGGAGTGATGGCTTCAGCTTTTTCTGAAACGCCTTCAAAGTCCACGTCGCCCACCAGCCGGTAGCCCTGCTTGCGCGTGGCGTCGTCCACCCGGTTGATGCCCACGTCAATTACCACCACGCCTTCCCGCACCATATCGGCGGTGATGGCCTTGGGTTGTCCCATGGCCGCCACCAGAATATCCGCCTGCCGGGTGATCTCCGCCAGGTTCTTGGTGCGGGTGTGGCAGACCGTCACCGTTGCGTTGGAACCGTCGCGGCGCTGCATTAGCAAAGTGGCCAGGGGCTTGCCGACGATGTTGCTGCGCCCGCAGATCACGACGTGTTTGACGGATGGGTCGTAGCCATTGCGCAGCAATATCTGTTGTATTCCGGCGGGAGTCCCGGGGATGAAGTCCGGGGAGCCTTGCACCAGCTTACCCAGGTTGAAGGGGTGAATGCCGTCCACGTCCTTGTTCGGGGATACGGCTTCAATGGTCGCCTCTTCGTCAATCTGCACCGGTAGCGGCAACTGCACCAGGATGCCGTGGAATCGCTGGTCGTTGTTCAGTTGCTGGATCAAGTCGATGATTTCCGGTTGGGTGGTAGAGGCGGCCAGTCGGAACGTTTCGCTGAACATGCCAACCTCGTCACAGGCCCGGCCCTTGTTGCGCACGTAAATGGCCGAGGCCGGGTCATCGCCCACCAACACCGCGGCCAGTCCGGGAGTCACCTGATGCTTTTGCTGCATCTCGGCCACTCCGGCGGCCACTTCGCCCCGGACCTGTTTCGCCAGAGCCGCTCCGTCCAGAATCTTGGCCATTATCCCCATCCCTCACCCGGCTGACATCGGGTGGTCGTTAACGCTGAGCCCAGGTAAGTCCATCGATAGTCTAGGAATCAGTGGCCTATCCCCCCGCCGGTAACGGCGAAACAATTTTAGCACGGGTGTGAGGAGTCTAACAGCGGGTCGGGAGAGCGAATTAACCGGGCGCCGGCAATCTACGAGGAACCAGGGAAAGGAGAATTGCGCCAACCAGCAGGGCCAGGGCGGCCGGCAGATAGAATATGCCGATCGACAACATCCCCAGGCCGCAAAATCCGATCAGCAGGACGGTGGCGACCCAGAGGAAAACCTTGTTTCTGAGTTGGTGGTTCCAGGTAATCGCCGCCAGCAGGCCGATGGCCGTTAGTGCGACGGGTATCAACAGCGGAATCAGTACCCGCCACCCGTTGATCTCGATAATTGATGCGGAGAGGGAAACGGATTCGCCGCCGGAGCCGTCCGGGCCGATGGGGATCGTTGCGGTTCCGCTATAGGAGTATGGCCATAGGGCTAACCACAAAAATGGTAGCCAGGCCAAGGCGTGAGACAGGCCGCTGACAATGATGACGGTTCTGTTGGATTTCACAGCGCGCTTCCTTTCATCTATTATATATCTTGGATTGTTGGTCCTCCGCTGGAAGGTACCAGGCAGGCTTGGGAGAATATGGACATGCGTATTTGCTCGCTGCTACCCAGCGCTACGGAGATAGTGTATGCCCTGGGTTTGGGAGAGCAGGTGGTGGGTGTTTCCCACGCCTGTGACTATCCGGCCGATGCCAAGTCCAAGCCGGTGGTCACCCAGACGGTACGCCAGCTCACCCATTTGAGCAGTGAAGAGATTAACGCCATCATCCAGCAGGCCCGGGCCAACGATAATCCGGTGCACTGGATCGACGGTGATCTGCTGCGGGAGTTGCGGCCCGACCTGATTATCACCCAGGAATTGTGCCAGGTCTGCGCTATCGGCAGTGGGTCGGTGTTTGAAACCGCAGCGCAGGTCCTGGACTACCAGCCGGAAATTTTGAGCATCCGCCCGGCCAGCCTGGAGGATATTTTTCAGAATATCCTGCGAATTGGAGCGGCGGCCCAGGTGGCCCGGCGGGCCCAGCAGTTGGTGAGCGACTTGCGCAAAAGGGTCTCTCACGTGGCGGAGGGGCTGGTCGATGTCAAACACCGCCCCAAGGTCTTCTGCATCGACTGGCTGGAGCCGCTGCGCAACACCGGCCAGTGGACGCCGGAGTTGATCGAGTTGGCGGGCGGCGTCGAAGGTCTGGCTGAGAAATGGGGCCTATCCCGGGAGGTCGGCTGGGACGAGGTGCTGGAGTACCAACCCGACTACATTATGGTGATGCCCTGTGCCTTCAACATGGAGCGTACCATCCAGGAAGCGCGAGACCATCTGACCAGGCAGCCGGTCTGGAGCCGGCTAAGCGGCGTGGAGCAAGGACAGGTGTACCTTTTCGACGGGCAGATTCCCAGCCGACACGGCCCCAGAGTGGTGGACGTTTTGGAAGGATTGGCCGAGGCCATGCATCCGGAGCGGTTCGCCGGTCTGGCGGCTCCGGGAGTTTTTCAGAAGGCAAATTTGTAGTCCTCACCCCTCTCCCAGCGGGAGACGGGACTGGGGCGAGGGATTTCACCCGCTTCTCATCCCCGGTCAGAATCCGCAAAGTTGTTCCACATATTTTCTTAGGAGAATTAGGGTCATGCTCTATATGGCTGAATTGAACCACAGTCCGCAACAGTGCCCGGGAGTGGCAATGGAAATTCGCGACCGGGTGTTGCGCATGTCCGACACCATGGACCAGGTGATGCAGAGTCACGGCTGCACCTTCCAGGGCGGCTGGCTGGGTAAGTCGTCCCACCTGACCTTCGTGCTGATTGACGCGCCCAGCGCCCACGCGGTCGATGATGTGATGGTTGACCTGGGTCTAGCGGTCTGGAACACCGCGACAATCTACCCGGTGATAACTTTAGAAGAGGGCGTGGCGGGCCTGCGGGCCATGTAAATAAAATAGGGGCACGTGACCGACAATAGCCGGATGACTGATCCATGCTGACAGCCAGAACCCTTTCGTAAAACGACCTCAAAGTGTCGATTCAATGGTTGAGCCCAAGAGAGTCTTAGTCGGCATATTGCGTCGTGGCGGGCCAATCCGATGGAATATAGTCTCATTCCCAGCCATCTAGCATAATATTTTCTCTAGCCGACTCGGAGGACTTCGTAAGCGTGATCAGCGGATTCCGGACATTCATTAACCGAGTTCCGTCCCAAGGAACGCATGGGGTGCGTATCCCTGGGGCTTGATTTCAGCATTTTGGCAATATCTGCTGGT
>JACZRM010000162.1 GCA_022576105.1 Chloroflexota bacterium
TCGCCGTCGTTAATCGAGGCGTTTTATTTTGGCTAGCAAAAGGCCCCAGGCTCTTCTCGACCAAGCGCCGGGGCCTCGCTAGAATCCAGCACTATGGCAGGACTCTATGGACAGTGCGCCCGGTGGACAGAATAGTCCACCGGGTTCCGTAGGTCAAGTAGCGTAGCAGTGCCGTTTCAACCGGTGCTCAACGATGCGTTCTGCTCTAGTGACTCTCACCAATAGGGGATTCATTATGGCAAAACGGGATACTTTCCTGTACACCATGCGTAGTGGCAACACAATCCAAAAGTTTGGGATCACTAATAATCCTGAACGTAGGGAACGTGAAAATCACAGTGCTGGTGTTCCTGGGGTCATGCGTCTCGAAGGTTCCGCTCGAACCCGTCGGTCTGCTCTCAATTTGGAGGGCAATAAGATTGTGTCTTACCGACAGAGGAACGGGCGGTTGCCTCAGCACAATAAGTTTTAGCATCTTGGGAGCAAGTGGTCGAGGCTTGCTCCCATATACTTTTATTCTTGTCACCATCCACGCAGTATGATAATCTGAGTACCGAACTGAGAAGAACCTGAACAAATCCCGGGTGAGATAAACCTGCTATGCGATGTGATATTTGCCTCAAGTCTGGCATGACCGGAAACAACGTCAGCCACTCCAACCGCCACACCAAGACTGTGTTTCATGCCAACGTTCACAAACAGACCCTGCTGATTAAGGGCAAGGTGCAGCGAGTGAAAATCTGCACCCGATGCCTGCGCACGCTGAACAAGCCGCCCCGGGCCCGCAAGGCCCACGCCGTCACGGCCTAGACGGCGCCTCCGGCTCCTTACCCCGCTAAACTCAATCCCTGGATGCTGGAGCGCATCCGTTGCATGTTCTCCGCGACGCTTTCCTGCGCGTTGAAAATGGCGGTGCCCGCCACCAGAATCGACGCCCCGGCCCGCACCGAATCCTGCGCCGTCTGGTCGGCTTTGATGCCGCCGTCCACCTCAATACGCGTGGCGTAACCCTGTTCCTCAATAATCCTGCGCAGCCGTTTCACCTTGGCCAACGCCGCCGGAATGAAGGCCTGCCCGCCAAATCCCGGGTTTACCGTCATCACCAACACAATGTCCAACAGGGGCAGAACCTCTTCAATCGCCGATATCGGCGTCGCCGGATTGATCGCGACCCCGATCTGCTTGCCCTGGTCCTTGACCGCCGAAACTGTGCGGTGCAGGTGGGCGCAGGCCTCGGCATGGACGATAACCTGGTCGCTTTCGGCCTTCATGAAGCTGGGCAGCAGCAGGTCCGGCTCCTGGATCATCAGGTGGATGTTCAGGGGCAGGTGGGTGCACCGTCGGATAGCGTCGACCACCACCTCACCAAAGGAGATATTGGGCACAAACCGACCGTCCATTACGTCAAGATGAATCAGGTCCGCGCCGGCTTCGGTGACGTCTTTAACCTGTTGACCCAGCCTGGCGAAGTCGGCGGCCAGCACCGAAGGGGCAATCTGTACGTGCGCGTCAGAGGCCATCGGTATTCACCCTCAGAATTTCTTTCGCCTGATGCAAAGCCTCAGCGACCCGATTGGGCGCGGTGCCGCCTGGATTGTCCCGGGCCGCCACTGAAGACGCAGCGCTAATCTGGTAAACGTCCTGGTCGAAAGACGCCGAAAACCGCTGATATTCCTCTAAAGATATCGACTGAAGATCAGAACCCTGCTCCTCGCAGTACCGGCAGAGGTCGCGCATCACCCCGTGGGCTTCTCGAAAGGGCAGGCCCTTGCCCACCAGGTAGTCGGCCAGGTCGGTGGCCAGCAGGTAGCTATCCCCGGCCAGGGCGGACATTCGCTGGACATCCAGCGTTAGCCCAGGCAGCATGCCCTGAAACACCTTCAGCGTGGCCAACAGGGTATCCACGGTGTCGAAGAAGCCCTCCTTGTCTTCCTGCAGGTCTCGATTGTAGGTGAGCGGCAGTCCCTTTAGAACAGTGAGCAGGCCCATTAGATTGCCATAGACCCGCCCGGTCTTGCCCCGGGCGATCTCGGCAAAGTCCGGGTTCCGCTTTTGGGGCATGATGCTGCTGCCGGTGGTGAACTCGTCGGACAGCCGTATGAACCCAAATTCCCTACTGGACCAGATAACCAACTCCTCAGACAGCCGGGACAGGTGCATCATGCAAATGGCGGCGGCCGACTGGAACTCCAGCACAAAATCCCGGTCTGAGACCGCATCCATGCTGTTGGCGCTGATATTGCTGAACCCCAATTCCTGGGCTAAGAACTCACGGTCCGTGGGGTAGGGAACACCGGCCAGGGCGCCACTGCCCAGGGGGAGCACATCGGTACGTTGATAGCAATCACGAAACCGGCCCACATCACGCTGAAACATCTGAAAATAGGCCAGCAGATGGTGAGCAAACAGCACCGGCTGCGCCCGCTGCAAGTGGGTGTAACCAGGCATTATCACGTCGGTGTGCCGTTCGGCCAGGTCGACCAATGCCTGCTGGACTCCCCGCAGGTCGACCGCTACGTCCGCCAAGACCTCCTTGGTGTACAACCTCAGGTCAACCGCTATCTGGTCGTTGCGGGAGCGTCCGGTGTGCAGCCGGCCGGCAACCGGCCCGATTAGCTGGGTCAGTCGCTGCTCAATGTTCGTGTGCAGGTCTTCCAGGGAGGCATCCCAGGGAAAGTTTCCGGCGGTTATCTCGGCCAGCACCGAGTCCAAACCCTGGAGGATTTGCTCCGCTTCCTGGGCCGGGATGATGTCCTGGCGGGCCAGCATACGGACGTGGACCTTGGAGGCGGTGATGTCCTGGCGGTAGAGGCGCTGGTCGTAATGGATCGATACGGTGTAGTCGCGGTAGTCGGTCATTTAGACTGAAAACCCTGTTCAGCCAGCCACTGCGTGTAGGCCCGGCTGGCCTGGGAGGCTTGGAACAACGCGTCTTCGTAGGCGGTGAAGAGGCCTTCCGGGTAGTCCATGGTGCACATTGCCGCGTGGTTGTGGATAATCCCCTGGAGGATGCTGATGCGGTACTGCTCGGCATCGATCCAGGCCTGGCTCAGCCGATGGTGTTCTTGCTCCAGATCACTACCAGGCAGATCCTTACTACCAGACAGATCTCTGCTACCAGGCAGGCCCCTAGTTTCAGGCAGATTCCCAGCCCCCGATGCCATCTCAATCTCCCGGCCTGAGCCTCGTATTTACCCCACGCAACCTGGTTGGGCCAAATTGATAACCAGTATAACATGGCGCTTTCCGGGCACTATCCAGCGGGATCGTAGGCGGTGTATTAGATTGGGCCTCGTCATTCCGCCGCCAGCCAGAATCCATGAAAACGTCTCAGCAGGAATTATCTCTGGACACGGGCCTTCGCCGGTGTGACGGATAGGATCAATTCTTGGTAGAGGAATCTGATCCACTACGGAATCGGGCTGCTTGGTTAGCCGCCGGTTGACCCGGCCTTCAAATAATCAAAACTGTCCGACAGGTTGGCAAATACGTTCTCGTGAGGAGGAATCTCCATGATGGCCGGTCCCTGATACCCCTTCTGTTCCAGTACCCGCTGCATTGCCAGGCAGTCCAGGTCGCCGGTGTCCACCGTGGGGTGGGGCTTGCCGTCCCTGGCCTGCTTGAAGTGAACAATCTTGATCATATCCAGCGGCAAGGCGTCTAAGTCAGCAATGGGGTCGCTGTCGGGAAACCGACGCAGTTGATTGGTCGGGTCGGGGCACAGGCCCAGGTAGCTGCCTTCTTCCGGCGAGAGCCTAGCGCGAATCTCGCCAACCAAGAGCGCCATGCTGCGGATGGGTTGGGCCGAGTTTTCCATTGAGAGAATCACTCCCTGACCGGCCGCTTCCCTGGTCAATTCAACCAGGCCCATTGCGGTTTCCGGGATGTCGGCGGGAGTCTCCCAGGAATTATCAAAGGGGCTGGGGTCAACGGTCCGCAGATGGGGCTGTTGGCCGCCAACCAGCTTGGCCCCTTCCAACGCCGCTTGAAACAGGCCGCCCTTGGGATCGATATGCTCCGTCAGACAGGGTAACGCCATCGCCAGATCGAAGGTTAGACCTTGGAACTGGTCGATCAGAGACCGCAGTTTCGGCAAAACCGGCCTCCATTCCAGGCCCTCGCCCTGTTCATAGTCTCCCAGGCAGGTCTGCCGCAATTCAACATGCTGGGAACCCCGGGCCTGGGCTTCTCTTACCAGGTCCGACAAGTCCTGGCTGGATAATTGCTGACGCCACGAGTTGGTTATTGCACCGTATATCATGATAGCATCCTATAAAGTTTGCCTGGCAGATTCAGTCCTAAAGTTAAGGCGACTATACTCCTATCCGGGCCCACGCCACAATAACCCGACCCGCGTCGTGTATTCTTGGGGAATGGCCGGTGCTCTTCAATAAAAAGGTTTCTCACGGTTGCCGGAATCAATATCCCAGCAAATCTATTCCCGAATCTATTCCCATGAGAGGGTAAAAAGCATAATGGCCCAGCAACTTTACCAACAGAGATGTACTGCTTGCCGACGGGATTCGCCTCATGTAACTGTTGAGGAGATTGGCCAGCTTCGTCCAGAAATTCCCGACTGGGAGCTCCTGGATGAAGCCGGGGTTCCTAAGCTGGACCGCAGCTTCAAATTCCGTGATTTTGAACAGGCTCTGGCTTTCACCAACGCCATCGGGCAGCTGGCTGAAGCGGAGGGTCACCACCCCAAGCTCACCACCGAATGGGGCAGTGTTGGAGTGACCTGGTGGACGCACAAGATTCGCAATTTACACACCAATGACTTTGTAATGGCCGCCAAGACCGACCGAATATACGGTGAACTGACTCGAACCAAAGCCGAATAAGAAACCGGGTCGCCAGCGACCAGTTAATACCTGCCGAGTAAAGTCCTTGGGGCGTTGGGTAG
>JACZRM010000163.1 GCA_022576105.1 Chloroflexota bacterium
AGTGGCCGTGGCGGTTGCTCTAGTCCTGGCGCTGATATTAGGCTATGGCATACACGGTGGGTATCATAGATGGATGATGTAGTGATGACAGAAAGCTTTTGGGTGTTATTGATTTCGATAGGAAGTCTTGGAGCGGCGGCTGTGCTTATGGCTTTGATTGGGCAGGAACGGGGACGAGATGAATAGTTTTTGGTTTGTGTTGATCGGATTTGTGTAAGGTGGAATAGGTGGAGTAGCAATCGTGTACTACACTGATAGTATGTCACAGAAACATAGGCGTAGGTTGTTTGCTGAGTGGGTGCGGCCGTACATAGGGCGGAAGTATGCACAGGTGCGGAAAATACTTGGAAAGATGGGGCTTAAGATTGTGGTTCTTTAAAATACGTCCGATAGTAGAATGGGAAAGCGGTATTCCAACCGGATTGGAATCTTTTTCAAGATGCTTTGCCGCCCAGCGTAATGTCCAACGACTACATCCCGGTAAAGGTGTTGTCTGACAATAAAAGGCAATCAACTTGAGCTGTGTATCCTCGTTATACGTAAGCGGCTTGCCTGACCGGGGATCATCATGTATACCATCACGTTTGCCCCACCTGCGTATCACATTAATACCGCAGCCGGTAAATTCTGAGATGACTTTTTTATTTATTCCGGTTTGACACAAAGCCAAGATGCAATACCTTTCATAATGCTTTATGTCATCCGGCACGGTAATCTCATTCACCACCGCACCGTCTATCAGGCCTTCCAGCACCCACAACAGGTACGCGGGATGGACGCGGTACATGGTGGAGCAAGGGCAGCTAACCGGGTCGAGGCAGAACACTGTCTTGTCCGGGTTATTCAGCGCCAGGCGGTTGACCAGACTGATCTCAGTCCCTATCGCCCAGGCGCTACCGGCGGGAGCCTCGTTAATTAACTTGCGAATTGTCTCGGTGGAGCCGTCTATATCGGCGGCCTGCACCGTCTCCATGGTGCATTCCGGGTGGACGATAACCGTAATGTCCGGGAATCGCTCTCGGGCGGATTCAATCTGCTTGACGGTGAATCGCGTATGCACCGAGCAGTGCCCCTGCCACAAAACCATTTTGGCGTTGACCAACTGCTCCGCCGTGTTGCCGCCCAGTGGCTTGAAGGGATTCCAGACGACCATTTCATCCAGGGGAATCCCCAGCTTGAGGGCGGTGTTACGGCCCAGGTGCTGGTCGGGCAGGAACAAGACCCGTTGACCATGCCCAAAGGCCCACTCCACGACCTTGGCGGCGTTGGAAGAGGTGCAGACCGCACCGTTGTTCCGGCCGCACAGCGCCTTGATGCCAGCGATGGAGTTCATGTAGGTGATGGGAACTATGCCGCCTTTATCTTGCAGCAGGTCCTGGAGATCATCCCAGGCGTCATCCACATCTTCCATGGGGGCCATGTCAGCCATGGAGCAGCCCGCGGTGATATTGGGCAGGATCACTTTCTGGTGCGGGGCGCACAGGATGCACGCGGTCTCGGCCATGAAGTGGACGCCGCAGAAAATGATGTACTCCGCATCTTGCTGGGATGCGGCCTCTTGGGACAAAAGGAAGGAATCCCCCTGGTAGTCGGCGTACTTGATTATCTCTTCCCGCTGGTAATGGTGGCCCAGAACGGTAACTCTTGACCCCAGCTTTTCCCGCGCGTCGTGTATGCGCTGGTCCAGTTCTGGGGCACTGTACCGCAGATACTCGGGCGGTATCTTCTGCCAGCGAATATTGATGGCCAGTTCTTCAGCCAGCGATTGGGCCGGCAGCAAATCGCCGGGCTTACAAAAGGCCGCGTGCTCAATTTCAGTTATGGGCACAAAGGGTTTTCGAGTTCTGGTCGTCATTTCACTTCCTGCGATAGCGCAATTGGTAGCTCAATGCATCGGTCTAAACCGAAATGGGAGTCCCCTGCAATGACCAGGGGCTGGTATTATCTATAGTAACATCAACTAGCTGTCCCAGCCGATCATTATCATCGTGGAAGAACACCAGTTTGTTGGTGCGGGTTCTCCCCTGCCATTTTCCCTTCTTCTGCCCCTCAACCAGTACTTCCACCCGCTGCCCCAACAATAAGCCATTGATTTCGCCTAGTATTTTCTCCTGCAATTGGTCCACACCCTTCAACCGGCGGGCTTTTTCGGAATCCGGCACGTCATCCGCCATGGTGCGATCAGCGGTAGTTCCTGGCCGTGTAGAATAAGCGGCGCAGTGGACTTTGTCAAAGCGCAGCTCCCGAATCAAGTCCACCGACCTCTGGTACTGCTCCTCAGTCTCCCCGGGAAAACCCACAATCAAGTCGGTGCTGAGAGACACGCCCGGCACTGTTTCTCGAATCCGGCCGGCCAGACTCAGGTACTCGGCCCTGGTGTAGGGCCGGCGCATCAGCTCCAGGACTTGATCGTCCCCGGACTGCACCGGCAGATTGACATGCTCGCAAACTTTGGGCAGGTCAGCGATTGACTGGATGATTCGCTGACTCATGTAGGTGGGATGGGAGGTCAGGAATCGAATCCTCAGCAGGTCCGAGATGGCGTTCAGTTCGGAAAATAAATCGGCCAGGTCGGGTTTTTCCGGCAGGTCGTGTCCGTAGGCATCAACCGTCTGGCCCAGCACGGTAACTTCTTTAACGCCACGCTGCACCAGCAATTCCACTTCCCGGACGACTTCTTCCACCGGGCGGCTGACCTGCCTTCCTCGACGATAGGGGATGATGCAGAAGGTGCACATCAAGTCGCAGCCGTGAATAATGGGGACATAGCAACTGATCGAAGGCTGGCTGGGGGCCAGAGAGCCAACACAACCCTCCCAGTTCACGCCCAAGTCTTGACCGATCAGTTCCAGCAGCGGGCCGTACTGTTGCGGCCTCATAAACAGGTCAACGTGGGGGAAGCGTCGCTGCAAGTCATCGGTCTTGGCGCCGACCATGCAGCCCATCAGCGCCAGCACCTGGTCAGGGCGCTGTTTCTTGATTGGGCGCATCAGACTCAGGTTGTTGGCGACTTTGTCTTCGGCGCTCTGCCGTACGACGCAGGAGTTCAAGACTACGACATCCGCGTCCCGAGATTTGGCCACGGAGTGCAGGCCAAGTTGTTCCAGGGCCGAACCCAGCCGTTCTGAGTCGGCCTGGTTCATCTGACAGCCAATGGTCCAAATGTAGAACGTTTCCATCATACCGATGTTGATATACCGATGTTGGCATACCCAAGTTAGGGCATACCGAAGCTGGGACCTACCGAAATTGAGTCTAATGATAGAGACGGGTCTACGACGGGTCTGGCGGAGGGAATGGGATTCGAACCCATGACTCCAATTTCTCAGAGTAAGCACTTAGCAGGCGCCCGCACTAGACCACTATGCGATCCCTCCTCGGTTCCCCTTCCAATATATCAAACTGGCCATCAGGCTACAATACTCAATGGTATAGTTCAAGGAAAACCTCGGATGTGTCTGGCAGCTAACACATTCATCCATAGCCCTGCTGCTGGTTTCGTGAGCACAACCCTCGCTTCCAGGCGAGGAAGAGGCGCGGCGGGCCGGATGCAAGAATTCTTGCTCTTTATTGAAAAATGCAGTGTATCCCCTGCCGGTAACTGGCAGCGTGTTGGTTTAGTTCTGGTAATTCCAGCGCAAGCTGGAATCCCTTAAAGCGCCTGAACAGCGCCTAAACAGCCATGGTATCTGGACACCGGCCTTCGCCAGCGTGACAAAGCCCTGTTCTTGAACGCCAAACTGATACACAATTGATACAATATCCGGAAACTCGAAACCTTGACCAGCTTGGTGACCGCAGTTCATTGATTCCCATTATACGGCCATTTATGTCAGCCTTGATAGTGCGCCGGATTACGATTTCGTTTATCTGGCAGGGCATTTGCCCCAACTATCTGCCCAATATGATAATATGACGCCATTCGGCTTTATTTTGGTCGAGTTGACAGCCATTAGCTACTGTTCTATCATGGGCCGAGGCCAAATCAGGCAAGAATAGTAGGGAGAACGTCAGAAATGGACGAATTGGATCGCAAAATTATCGCATTGTTGCAGCTGGACGGGCGGGCATCCAATGCGAAAATCGCCCGTGAAGTGGGTGTTAGCGAAGGTACCGTGAGGCGTCGGTTGCGGCGCTTGATTCAGGAGGACGTGGTTAGCGTGGTTGCCGTCCCCAACCTGGAGAAGCTAGGCTACGCCACCACCGCATTGATTGGCCTGCAAACCGGCCCGGGAAAGTCCGACTCGGTTGCCGACTCCATTGCCAAATTGGAAGAAGCTCACTATGTTGCGGTCACCACCGGCGCCTACGACGTGTTCGTCTGGGCCGGCCTGGAATCCGCCGAAAGCCTGGGCAACTTCTTACGCACCAAGATCGGCGTGATCGACGGTGTCCAACGCACGGAGACTTTCGTGAATCTGTCCATCAAGAAGCGGACCTACGGTCTGGTCCTATAGTTCAGGACACACTTCCGCCCGGCATGGGTCCCATTGCCATTCGCCACCACCAGTCCCTCCAGCGGTTAATGCGGAGGGACTTATTTTTTGGCTTGATCCTGGTTTTAGCTTAGTCATTGAGCACGTCAGCACAGCTAAAATCGGCGAATCGATAGTGTTTCAGTTCGGCATCCAAGAACGGGGCTTGGTCACACCGGCAAAGGCCGGTGGCCAGATACCATCGCTGTTCAGGCGCTTTAATGGCTTCCGCCTTGCGCCGGGATGACCAGAACTAAATCAACACACTAGCCGCCAATCTTCTTCCTTGCAAACCCATTGCCCTATGTTATAATTTCTGTGAGATTCCGGCTTCGGGTCCGTGATGGGGCTACCAGACGCTAGACGACCCCAAGATATTTCTGGAGGAACAGCAGAGAATGACCTACATAA
>JACZRM010000164.1 GCA_022576105.1 Chloroflexota bacterium
GAAGCAGACCAGGGCGTCAAACTGGGTATGCACTCCGGTCTCTTCCAACACCTCCCGCACCACAGCGTCGGCCAGATGCTCCCCGGCCAGTATTGCTCCGCCCGGCAATTTGTAGAAGGGGGCCTGGCCCCGCCGGCGATGCCGCTCGCAGACCACCAACAAGTCCCGGTTTTTGCGCAGCACCACACCGCCGGCGCCAATGTAATGAGAGGCGTAGGGTGGGATATGGGCGTCTGGGATCAGCCGCCGGGTCAGCATCAAATAATCTGCGCCGGAGTGATGGAATTCAAAACCGGCCGCCACCGCCACCGGAATCAACGCCGATTTACCGATGGGCACCTCCAGCCAGACCAGACGCAGGCCTTCCGACTGCCAGGCGGCAATAGATGGGAGTAGGGCTTCCTGAAATTCCTGGGGGGAGTCCATCAACGCCTGGGGCTTGACCACTACTCCCCGAAATTGGTTGGTGGCGCCCTCCAGTATGGCCATAGTTACCTCAAAAGCTGCTCCGGAAAAACTGCACCGGAGCGCAACAAAAATCACAAATCCGGGGCGAACCGAAAAAGTATAGCATAGGCATATTGGCATCTTGGCAGCCACGAAAATGCGGCGGGGCAATCGCATCCCACGGAAACGACTCAAACGGCGAGCGCTAAGGTGGCGCGTTCCGTTCGTCCTGAGGCTCTCGAAGGGCGTCCTAAGATTATCCCAATATCGAGATCAAAACCAGGCTTTTGGAACAAGGCCCCACCGGGGACATCCAACCGGGTAGAAGCTATAATTATCCACTGGCTGGGACAATGGCTGACTAGCCCCGGAAATTCAACGTATAATCGCATCCACTACCAACTGCATTCCAAGGCGAGGAGCGACATGAAACCCAACGATCTGGAGAGTTTCTGGAAGACGACCATCGCCGAACTAGCTGGTACTGAAATCAATCCGGTAATCGAAGAACTGGCCCAGCAGAGCCATCGAGAGTTCACCACCTACAGTGTGGTGCTGCACAGTTTCCAGGATCAGAGGATTCGCGCCTGGTACTCGGTACCCAACGACCCACCGATGGGAGGCCTACTGCCGGCGGTTCTGGCCGTGCCGGGATATACCGGCAACAAGCCGGTGCCGGTGCATCTGGCAATGGCCGGGTTCGCGGTGCTGACACTGTTCCCCCGGGGACAGGGCGAGAGCATCCAGGAATGGCAGGTCGAAAACGGCGCCAAGCTCACCTACCACCTGGGCAACAAGGAGAAGTATTACTACCGCGCCGCCTACATGGACTGTCTGCGCGGAGTCGACTTCCTCTGCTCGCAGGACAAAGTTGATGCAGACCGCATCGGGATGTGGAGCCGCAGTCAGGGCGGCGGGCTGGTCTTGGCCACCGCTGCGCTGGACTCCCGCCTGCGGGTTGCGGTAGCCGAGGAGCCTTTCCTGTGCAACTACCCGGAATCGAGCAAGTTGACCACCCACCCCTACCGGGAACTGCATGATTACCTGGAGCAGAACCCGCAGCAGCGACAGGCTGCCCTGGATATGCTGGCCTACTTCGACCCGCTAAATCTGGTGGAAAACATTCGGTGTCCCACGTTGATGGACATCGGCATGAAGGACGAGACTTGCCCCTTCCATACCATCATGCCCGTTTTTGAGCGGATCACCGCTCCCAAGGCCCTGCACGTGTACCCGGACCTGACTCATTCAACCTGCACCGATTTTAACGCTCATGCCATGAGCTGGCTGCAACGGTATCTGGGAAGCTAACCCTTGAGGCAATCTCTTGAGGCAATCTAAGGAGGTCGTGAAATGCCAGCCCGCAGCGGTGAAGATTACCTCAATGGTCTACGGGAACAGCCTCGCGAGGTTCACCTGGACGGCCAGCGAATCGACGATGTAACTACCTTCCCAGGGCTGGCCAACGGGGCGCGTTCCATCGCCGACCTCTACGACCTGCAGAACAACCCGGCCTACCGGGACGAAATGACCTACATATCACCCAGCAGCGGCGACCGGGTGGGTCTGTCCTTCATCACCCCCAAGTCTTCGGCGGACCTGGAGCGGCGGCGCAAGATGATGTCGCGCTGGGCGCACACCAGCTACGGGATGATGGGCCGCACGCCAGATTTTCTTAACGTCAGCATCATGGCCATGTCCGGCGCCGGCGATTACTTTGGCGAGGATCGGCCCGAGTTCAAGCAGAACATTGCCAACTACTACGAGCTGGTGCGGGAAAACGACCTGACTCTGACCCACACGCTGGTCAACCTGCAAAGGAACCGGGCGCCGGCGGCCACTTCCCCAAATTACAGCACCGACGTGGCGTTGGCGGTGGTGAACGAGACCGACTCAGGCCTGGTGGTTCGGGGCCCCCGGGTGCTGGCAACGCTGGGGCCTCTTGCCGACGAAATTGCGGTCTATCCCACCAGCCGCTCGGCCCTGGGCCAGGACGCGGATTCACGGCGATACGCTTTCGCCTTCGCCATACCATGCAGCACGCCGGGTCTGAAATTCCTGTGCCGCGAGAGTCTTGACCTGAACCGCTCCCACTTCGACCACCCTTTGGGTTCCCGATTTGAGGAAATGGACGCCATCGTGTTCTTCGACGATGTGTTGGTGCCCTGGGAAAGGGTCTTTCTCTACGGCGACACCGAGCGGTGCAACAACTTAGCCATCGCCACCAACCAATACACCCACTCGGGGCATCAAGTCGTAACGAAGAACGTGGCCAAATGCGAATTTGTGGTGGGCCTGGCCTGCCTGATGGTCAAGACCTTAGGTTCAGGGAGCGTTCTCCAGGTACAGACCTTGCTGGCCGAAACCATTGAAAATCTGGAGATCATGAAGGCTTTGCTGCTCTCCGCCGAAGCTGACGCCGCCCTGGACCAGTGGGGGGTCATGTGCCCGGCGCGCATACCGATAGTCATCGCCCGCAACCTGTTCATCCGCATGTATCCCAGGATGGCGGAGATCATACAACTACTGGGGTCAAGCAGCCTGATGGCCCTGCCTACTGAAGTCGATTTTGAAGGGCCGCTGGCCGGTTACCTGGAGCAGTACCTGGATACCGATACCGCCACGGCCAAAGACCGGGTGCAGGTGTTCCGCCTGGCCTGGGACCTGGCCTGCAGCGCCTTTGGGTCCCGCCAAGTGCTCTACGAACGATATTTCCAGGGAGACTGGATGCGCAACGCCTCCGCGCTGTACAACGCCTACGATAAAGAACCTCTGATGCAGCAGGTCGAGGACTTCTTGGCCCAAGGTTGATGCCATTGGCCTTGCCGCAAAAGGGTCAGTTGTGCCCTGTGATTGGGGCCGAGAGGATATTCTTCACGTCACTCTGGCGTGGGCCATGGGCAATAGGAGTAGGGAAACTCGTAAACGATGTCCTTTTCTGGACTTATACCAATTCTGCTTATGGGCCGCGTGAAAGTATTGGGTGATCCCGTCGGGGCGCACGGCCGTGCGCCCCTACTTTAATATACGGAATTGGTATTAGATTGCTGTACCTAGTTTCTTACAGGTCAGATAAAAACTGGGGATAACTACGGCGGTGTTGGGAGGAGTCCAGAAAAGGGGTTTTAGTTACTCTGGCGGATCCGTCCTCGCAGCCGCTGTCCTGATTTTGCCGGCCAAGCTTTCAGGCCCAGACGCAAATTCCCGAAAATGATCACCTATCGTTTGATGGTCGGTAGAGTTAACTCCGGTATGCCATTGGGTCGAGTAAATCCCGCAGACCATCCCCCAGCAGGTTGAACCCCAAAACGACCAGGAATATGGCCAATCCAGGATAGACCATCATTTGTGGAGCCGACTGAAGGAAGGGACGGGCATCGTTCAACATAGCCCCCCATTCTGGCGTAGGTGGTTGAGCACCCAAGCCCAAGAAGCTCAATCCAGCGATACCCAGGATTATCCCACCCAAATCAAGGGTGGCCAACACTACTACGGGTCCAAGGATGTTCCTCCAGATGTGGTACACCATGATTCGTCGGTTGCTGGCCCCTATTGCCCGGGCGGCTTCAATGAACTCCCGGTTCCGTATTGAAAGCACCATACCCCGAACCAGCCGGGCGTAGCCGGCCCACCACACCGCCGCCATCGCGATCATCACATTCATCAGGCTTGGGCCTAAGGTACCCGCGATTGCGATGGCCAGGATTAATCCGGGGAAAGCCAGCAGCAGGTCTACCAGGCCCATCAAAAAGGTGTCCAACCAGCCGCCGTAATAGCCAGAAAGGGTTCCCACGGTGAACGCGATGGCAAATACTACAGCAAGCACCACACCCGCTGTCCGCAGGGTCGTCCGCGCCCCGTAGAGCAGGCGACTAAGCTCGTCTCTCCCCAGGTGGTCCGTGCCAAGTAGAAAATCGCGATTTGGGGAAAGGAGACGGTTCTCTCGGCTTACGTCCGTAGGATCATGGGGAGCCAAAACAGGAGCGGCAATACCGGCGGTTACGGCAAGGACAACGATGACCAAGCCTAACAGCGTGGCCGGGTCCCTTAAAAAAACCCGCAGCCGACGGTGCATAACCAAGCCCAGCACCGTCCGGCGTAGCGTTCCCTCCATTAAAGCCTACCCTCTTATGCCGGTTGCCGTCCAAAGTCGAGTCGGGGGTCCAGCCAACGGTAGGCCAAATCCACTGCCAGGTTTACCAGCAGGAAGATGATGGCCATGTACAGGACGAACCCTTGGATCACCGGGAAATCCCGAAAAAAGATTGCGTCCACAGCGTACTTCCCTATTCCTGGCCAGCCAAATATGGTCTCCACAATCACCGTCCCACCCAGGAGATGGCCCAGATTTATCCCCAGCATCGTGACCACCGGCAATAAACCATTTTTCAAGCCGTGCACCACGACCACGGAGCGCTCAGATAGGCCTTTGGCCCGGGC
>JACZRM010000165.1 GCA_022576105.1 Chloroflexota bacterium
CCTTCACCCCCGGCCCCTCTCCCCAAATGGGCTTATTACACGACAGTCTTAGTTAACGGCATCCTCGCCCCTTGTGGGAGAGGACTGAGGTGAGGGGTTTCACCCTCATCCCAACCTTCTCCCATCGAGGGAGAAGGGGGTATTATGAGGCGGCACCACAAACTGTCGTGCCCCTCTCCCATTTTGGGAGAGGGGTGGCCGAGTTGCAAACGAGGTCGAGGTGAGGGAGTAAACCCCGGTTCGTCCTGAGCCACTTCAGCAAGCTCAGAGCCTGCCCTGAGTTTATCGAAGCGACAGGCTGGTCGAACCAGAGTCTTTACGCTAAAGCCCAATTTTCACCAAGCTCACGAGAGTTAAAGGGATTACCTGACCTCTCCGTCGTTTGCGTACCGTTACCCAAACCTGCTGATAGGGCGCATGTTCAAATGAGCGTCCACAATGGAGAAATCATCAATGGCAACCTGGACCGAAAGTCAACTGGCGTCGATACACAAAATGCTCAACCCGGAGTCGGTGGCAATTGTGGGGGCCACTCCCCGCCTGCAGTATGGCGGGCGCTTCCTCAATGCTTTGTTGAAGGCCAAAGACAAGCTGCGCATCTACCCGGTAAATCCCCGGTACGAAGAGATAATGGAGGTCAAGTGCTACCCCAACGTCAGCGAGCTGCCGGAAGCGCCCGACATGGTGGCCATTGTGGTGCCCTACCACCAGGTGCTCAACGTCTTGAGAGAAAGCCACCAAAGGGGGGCAAAATCGGCAATCGTAATCTCAGCCGGATTCTCCGAGCGCGGTGAGGACGACCGACGCGACCTGCAAGGTGAGCTGGGCGCCTTTGCTTTGGAGTCGGGCCTGCGGTTCAGCGGCCCCAACTGCCTGGGCCTGGCCAACATTCGAGAGAATATCTGGGCCAGCTCTTCTTCTCGCGACGCCGAGGGGCTGACCGGGCCCATTGGCCTCATTTGCCAGAGCGGAGCCTCAGCCTTTGGGCCTTTCCTAACCAGGGCGGTGGAAGCCGGCATCGGTCTCAGTCACATCATATCCACCGGCAATGAGGCCGACCTGGACTTCTGCGACTTTGCCCGCTACTTGCTGGACGACGACGGCGTGAAGGTCATCGCCGGATTCATCGAAGGATTCAAAGATGCCCGCAAGTTTACCGAGATCGCCAAGCTGGCCGCGGAACGGGGCAAGCCCATCGTCCTGATCAAGATTGGCCGTTCCGACCTGGGAGCCAATGCAGCGCGCTCTCACACCGCCACGCTCACTGGAGTTGACGAGCTTTACGACGAAGTATTCGCCCAGTACGGTGTCACCAGGGTGCAGGACTACGACGAACTGCTGGAGGTGTCCCACCTGCTGGCGCATCTGCCCAAGCCCAGCAAGCCGGGAGTAGCCGTGGTGTCCCATTCGGGCGGTATCAGTTCGCTCACCGCCGATATGTGCGGCCAGGCCGGACTGGACCTGCCCCCCTTGACCCAACACGCGCAAGATGGCATCAACCGCGTCCTGAAAGGATTCGGCTGGGCGGCCAACCCCGCCGACATTACCGGGTTTGCCAACAGCGAGTCCTTCCCGGAAATCATGGAGTACCTGATCAACGAGCCGGAAGTCGGCAATCTGGTGGTGGCCAGCGCGGGAGCCGACGCGCAGGCTGAGCAAGTTATCGCCCAGCGGGACAAGAGCGACAAAGGAGTGGCCTTCTTGTGGACCGGCGCCAGGGGAGAGAAGTCGGGTCTGCCCAAGTTGAAGGCCGCCAGGATACCGATCTCCTACACTCCCGACAAGCTGGCGCTGGGCCTGCGCTCCTTAGTGAATTACCACCAATGGCGAGACCAGCGGACCGCCCACGGCTTCGGCGAAGCCCCGGCAATGAATCAGACCCAGAGCAGCCAGGTATCCCAAATAACCGGCAAGGGCAACTCCGCCAAATCCGAGTACGACAGCAAGCAGCTTATTGCAGCCTGGGGTATTCCAGTGACTCAGGAAACGGTGGCATCGTCGGCGGATGCGGCGGTCGAGGCAGCCCAGAAAATCGGATTTCCAGTAGCGCTGAAAGTCGATTCCGCAGACATCCTGCACAAGACCGAAGCTGGTGGTATTCGGCTGGGCCTGCGGGACACCGACCAGGTACGCACCGCATTTGAAGAGATTATGTCAAGCGCCAAAGCCTACGCTCCCAGCGCCAGCATCAACGGTGTTCTGGTGCAGGAGATGGTCTCCGACGCCGTGGAGGTTATCGCTGGGGTATCTTACGACCCGCAAATTGGCCCGGTGCTGCTATTTGGCACCGGCGGCGTAATGGTGGAGGTCTACAACGACGTAGCGCTGCGGCAGTGCCCGATCACCCGATGGGAAGCCCTGGATATGATCAACCAGGTGAAAGGGGTCAAGCTCCTGCAGGGATTCCGGGGCGCGCCGGTAGCCGACATCGACGCCTTGGCCGATACTCTGGTCCAGGTGTCCCACCTGGCGGTAAACCTGGAGGGGCAATTGTCGGAGCTGGACATCAATCCGCTGATGGTGCTGCCCAAGGGAAAAGGCGTCAAGGCAGCCGACGCCCTGGCGGTATTTTAGATCACTCCCGCTGCTGCAACACCTTACCCGATAGCTCGGTAACCCGGTCCAATTTGACCAGCACGGCGACTCCCTGCCGCTCCGGGTCTCGGTCCAACTCCGCCTGTACCGTGCGCTGCATAACGTTGTCCCGGATAGCCCCGCTTTCATAGACGGTGGCGGTGCCGTGGAACCGCAAGTTAATATGTTGCTCCGGGTTGCGATAAAAGATCACCACGTTGGGGTTTTCCACCACGTTTTCCAGGGCCGACCGCTTCGCCCTTTCCCAATAGGCCAGAGTCTCCCGGTCGAAGACCAGCACGCTTCCCTTCATACTTATCTGAGGGTGGCCATCCTTGGACGCGCTGCCCAGGATGCAGGGGACGCCGTCGGCTAAAGCGTTGTCTATGAGATGCCGAGTTTCATCGCTCAGGTTAATCTTGTCCAATTTTATCTCCCACCAGCTTGGCCCAGCCGGGTTAAAGTCGGCCTATTTTTCAGCGACCACTAACAGGTAATCTCCCTAGACCTGATCATAGTCCTGCATCACCTGGCCGTTATGACCCGATTCTATATCTGCTTGCAAGTGCTGGCAACCGGCGCTGACCTCGGCCGGGTCGGCCGGGTGATGCGCCAGTCTGCCAGCTATATAGGGGTCGGCACACCGGGTTGTGTCCTAACCAACACCGATGCAGTCATACAAGTGGGCTGGTCGGTCGGTAGACATAGCTATTGCTAGCCTCCAGGAAGCCATTCCCGGTTTATGCCATTCCTCAGGACGATCAAAGGTCAGCGGAAACCACGGCTAGGCAGTTATAGTATAATGCGGTAGCTTTCGAGTCATCCACCCAGCTAGCTGGCCCGTTGCCCAGCAACCCAACTGTCAATTAATATACACCATAATTCCAGCTACGGATTCGTTGGCCAGGCGCGGCTGGACCAGACGCCCGGCTCGTTCTCATAGGTGCTAGGAGTATTCAGTGACCAAATCGCTAGAGATACACGACCTGGCTGAATCGGGGCAACTGCAACTCTGCTGCACCGACGATGACGGGTCTCAATCGGCTCCACCGGTCAGCTTCCAAATTCCAGTAGACGCCTCCTACCAGCAAGAGTTCCAGTGGTATTTCCTGAGTTACCTGGACAACCCATTCGGCGAGGCCAAAACCCGGGCCGAGGCTATCCAGTCCGGGTTGGCCAACCTGGGCCGCCTGCTTTTTGAGGTGGCGTTTGCCGGCACCGCAGAATCCCAAGAAATCTATGCCGCCGCCCTCGCCGAAGGCCTGGGAGAATACCGCCTGACGATCATTTCCCAACGGCCCGAGTTTTTGGGACTGCCCTGGGAATTGATGAACCAGCCAGAAGCCGGCTATGTAGCCAACCAGTTCGCCTCGCTGTCCCGTCGCAGCGCCAATCAGCCCCCGGCCTCTGACACATCTTCCGGCGCAACTTCCGGACACCCCCGTTGCCCACCGACCAATTCAATGTGTTGATGCTTTCCCCCCGGCCCAGCACTCCAGAAGCTCAAAATCAAGAACAAATGCAAGATCACGCGCACGGCAGCATGGCGGTTGAAACCGCCCCGGTCTTGGAAGCGCTGACTGTTCAGGTCGAGCTGGACTATGTAAGCTCGCCCACCCTGGCGGCCCTTAGAGAGCAATTAGACCAGCGCTCCGGTCACTATCACCTGGCCCACCTGGACGCTGTCAGCATCGACACATCCGGCCAGCTAATCTTGGAAGATGCCCAGCACTCGCCGGACCCGTTGCCGCCAGAACAACTGGCCGAAGTCCTGAACCAGGCCGGCATCCCGGTGCTCCTGCTAACCGGCAGCAATCACCCCACCAACACGCCGGAGCAATGGCCTGAGGTTGCCGCCGCCCTGGGCCAACATGGTGTACCAGTGGTTGTCACGTTGCCCTATCCACTGCCCGATTCCCCCACCAAGGAGAAATTTCTAAGTCAGTTATACCAATCGATGGTCAAAGGCGATGAACCGGCTGCAAGTTTGGCCCAGGGCCGCCGGGCATTGATGGACCAACCGCAGAGGCTTACCCTGGCTGGCAATCAGGTGTATTGGGACTGGATCACGCCCACCATATATCAGTCGGGCCAGTACAATCCGGCAGCTATTGCAGTGGAGCAGCCCGACCCGCTGGCTCCGCCAACAATAGAGCAGCAAGAGCAACCCGCCCCAGAATTGCAGCTTCCCGCCCCCGGACCCTTGGGTCTGATTGGCCGACGTGGCGAAATGCGGGACCTGGAGCACTTGTTGACCGCCAATTCAATGGTGTTGCTCACCGGCAACACCGGGTCCGGAAAGA
>JACZRM010000166.1 GCA_022576105.1 Chloroflexota bacterium
CGGGCGGCAGTCCCGCTTCCTCGAATACCTCCACCAGCTTGACCGCGCTCATCGGTGTGGCGGATGCGGGTTTGAATACCACTGTGTTGCCGCAGATCAGCGCCGGAGCCAGTTTCCAGGCGGGTATGGCAATGGGGAAGTTCCAGGGGGTGATCAGGGCGACTATTCCCAAGGGCCTGCGGACGGTGTAGGCCAGGGTGTTGGCCAGTTCTGAGGGCGTGGTGTAGCCAAACATGCGCCGTCCCTCTCCGGCGGCGTATTCGATGATGTTCATGGCCCGCCGGACTTCGCCCTGGGAATCGGCCAGCGGCTTGCCCTCCTCGATGGTGATGGTGCGGGCGATCTCCTCGGCCCGTCGTTCCAGTATGTCCAGGGCGCGGTACAGTATCTGGCCCCGGGCTGGCGCGGGAGTATCGGCCCAGGCCCGGCGCGCCTGATCGGCGGCGGCGATAGCCATCGATGCGTCCTCGGTGTTGGACATTTGAAACGTGCCCACCACGCTGGTCTTGTTGGCCGGGCTGGTGATGTCGTAGGTCTCCCCGGAAACGGAATTGGTCCACTGACCCCCAATGTAGTTCTGATAGATTGCCGGTTGAGTGGTTGTCATCGGTCTTATCCTCCGGGCGCGGGAATGAGCGCCTGATACGTTGTTTCGGATTGGGTGGTACGTTAACACTCCCGCATTTTGCTAGCAAGAGCGGAGCAATCGATAGAGAGAACAATTAGAGAGAACAATTGAATTCGAAACCGGATTCAACAGCAGCCAAACTTGGGGCAACAGCCCGCTCATGGTGAGCCTGTCGAACCAGGGGGAGCAGAATGTTCTCCCTCCCCTGCTGCTTATTACACGACACTTTTGCGAAAGATAGGGACATGTGGAACCAAGCGCAACTTGGGAGAAGGGGTTATCGTCCGGTTAGCGAGCTGATGGTGGTACTGGCTTGATACCCGACGCGTATCTGTTGACGGTGCTGTATAGTCCCACTACAATCCACCCATTGAGCGAGGCGCGCCAAGCACTAACCCGTTTGTTTTCAGCGCCTTGGAGACCAATGGTGTGACCTATCGAGATATCAACGGCCGGGGCAGCGGTCCTGAATATCAATCCGAGCCAAGCGAAGAATCCAGCCGGTACGGTATCAGACCATCCGCGAAGGGTTCAGCGCGGCAATAAAATAATACTTTCGCAGTGAAGGGGAACAGCGGTCAAGGATTCATGGCGGTAAATTTCCTGGCAGGACTAAAAGTATTGGACCTGGGCCAGGGCGTTAGCGCGCCCTTCTGCGCCAAGATGTTCGCTGACCTGGGCGCACAGGTGATCAAGGTTGAGCCGACCGGCGGGGATGTATCGCGTACCATGGGGCCGTTCCCAGGTGACGTTCCCGACCGGGAGCAGAGCGGAATGTTCCTGGCGTTGAACACCAACAAACTGGGGGTCACCCTCAACCTGGAAGCCGAGTCCGGACGCGACTTGCTCCGGCAATTGGCCGGTGACGCCGATTTGTTGGTGGAGAATTTCGCGCCGTCCTACCTGCCGGGGCTGGGCCTGGATTTTCCGACCCTGCACCAGCGCAATCCTCGGCTGGTGGTGACCTCGGTGACGCCCTTTGGGCAGACCGGCCCCTGGGCGGACTACCAGGCCAGCAATCTGGTGATCAGCAACCTCAGCGGGCAGGACAACACGGCGCTCTTGGGTGAAGCGGGCTGGGGTTGAGCGGCCAGCAATTGGCCGCGCTGCGGGGGATGGATGTGGTGTAGGGGAGGGACTTATCGCAAACCTTCCATCGATTGCCGGAATCGTCGGAAGCCCGCAATAACCGCCTGAAATATCTGCCAAAAATTCTGGAGGTAATACCCTGTGAAACTAGACCCAAAGACCTTCGACAGCTTTTACCGAGTGCTCACCGGCGTGGTGGTGCCCCGCCCAATAGCCTTCGTCTCCACCGTCTCCGCTGACGGTAATTTCAATCTGGCCCCTTATTCTTTCTTCAACGCGGTGGGCTACGATCCTCCCACCATCGTGTTTTCATCGTCGCGACACGTTGGCGGCAAACAGAAGGATACGCTGGTCAACATTGAGCAGACCGGCGAGTTTGTGGTGAACGTGGTGGTGGACGACATCGCCGAGGCTATGAATAAGACCGCCGCCGAGTTCCCCGCTGGGGTCAGCGAGTTCGAGATCGCCGGTCTAACCCCGGCGCCCTCTGACTTGATTAAGGCGCCTCGCGTTGCGGAGTCGCCGGTGAACATGGAGTGCCGGCTGATCCAGGTTATCCCCATTGGCAAGGGTGCCCACGAACACGGCTTGGTCATTGGGGAGGTAATCCTGATGCACCTGCGGGATGACATACTGGACGGCCACCGGGTAAACCATCATATTCTCAAACCCACCGGGCGTTTGGCTGGCAGCATGTACTGTCATACGTCCGACGTGTTTGAAATGCCCCGTCCGGTGTACCAACCGGAAGATTAGTCCGCCGCTAACGAATCCCCTGCTTCCGGGCTCCCTTGGGTAGGAAAATTGATGAGGTGTGACTATACATCTTTAGCGCAAAAAGCAATGTTATTCTGAGACGGAACGCAGTGAAAGCGAAGAATCTCAGATTCTTCAGTCGCTTCACTCCCTCAGAAAGACATGGCGCTAGGGTTGCTCAGATACAATACCTCCCCCGGTCAGCTTGCTACCCGGGGGAGCAGTTGCCGCCGTTAGTTGATGCTGGAGCATAAGTCCCCGGAGCATAGGCGCCATGAATAAGTTAGCCCTTGATGGTGTTAGGATCGCCGATTTTAGCTGGCAGATCGCCGGCCCCACCTGCACCCGCTATTTGGGGACCATGGGCGCCGAGGTGATACGGGTCGAAAGCAATCGCCGCCCCGACCCTTACCGGGAGCGCAGCATCAGCCACTTCATCAACCAGTCCAAGAAGAGCGTAACCCTCAACCTGTCTCACCCCAAAGGCATCAAGCTAGCCAAGCAGCTCATCAGCATCAGCGACGTGGTCATCGAAAACTTCGCGCCGGGAGTCATCGAGCGTTTGGGCCTGGGCTATGAGGAACTGCGCAAGGTGAGACCGGAGATAATAATGCTGTCCTCGGCCGGGCTGGGCCATTCCGGGCCGGACTACCAGCAAGTGGCTTACGGAACGCTGATCCAGTGCTTTACCGGGTGGAGTTCCCTGCAGGGCCATCCCGGCCATGAGCCGGACATCGGCGGCATCTGGACCGACCCGATGGTGGGCATGATGGAGGTGTTTCTAATCAACGCCGCGCTGCACCGCTGCTGGGAGTCTGGGGAGGGACAGTACATCGACCTGTCAATGGCCGAAGCCACTACCATGCTGCTTCCCGAGGCGATACTGGACTATTCCATGAACGGCCGGGTGCGGGAGCCAATGGGCAACCGGCACCCATCTTTTTCCCCGCAAGGCAATTATCCCAGTCTGGGAGATGATCAATGGATTGGGATTACCGTGACCAATGATGACCAGTGGCGGGGACTTTGCCGCGTCCTGGACCGCCCGGAACTGCTGGAAGACGCCAGGTTTACCGACGGTGTTAGCCGTTGGCGCAATCAGGACGCCCTGGACACCGTTATCGCATCGGTGACCAGAGAGCGGGACGGAATGCAATTGATGGAGAATCTCCAGCAGGCGGGCGTACCCGCCGGACCGGCCCTATCGGTGGAGCAATTGTGGGGCAACCAACATCTGCGAGAGCGGGGTTTCTTTCAGTCATTTCAGGAACAGGACTCGCAGCGGACGATGCGGGAGCTGCCGGTGGTTCCCTGGCGTTTCGACGGAGCGATGGAGGCCCAGGTCACTGGCCAGCCGCGCCCAGGGCAGCACAACTCCTACCTGTTTGACGAATTGCTGGGCCTGTCCGCGCCCCAGGTTGAGGTGCTGTTGGAGGAGCAGGTCATCTACTGAGCGGGGGTCTTACATCGTCTAGGTTGGCTCGTTGGTCTCCCCCTGCGACGAGTCTTCTGGTTCCGCCACGGCAAACTCTGGGTGGGCTTGCCGGAAGTCGTCCAGGGCCTTCTGCAGTTGGTCGTGAAACTCTTCTGGATTTCGGACCATCAGGGCTACGCGACGTCCACTGATCAGCCACACCCGCAGCCGATCGGGGGTCGACGCTTGACGCATCTCCAGGTGAGAAATATTGCTGAAAGGAAAGAGTTTAGTACGGGGCTTGCCGTACACGATGTATAGAGAGTCGGTGTAAATCAGGTAGGCTCTTGGGTTGGTCAGCCAGGAATAGGCGGCGGAGCCCAGCCCCAGCAATACGATTAACTCGCCTCTGATGTTTCCTTCGTTGCCGCTAATAACTGAATACAGTCCGAACACTGCAACGGCCAGCGAGAAGATGACGGTTAGATTGATTGGGATTCGGTGCTTGTCCCAATAGATCGGCTGGTTCTGGGGCTCTTCCATAAAGGTATTCCTATCCTGTGGGGTGACTGGGAACACCATTATACATCATGGGATAGATGGGCATCCATGTGGCTGCGGATAGGTTTTCCACTTTAATGGAGCAGGCAGGTGTGGGAATTCAAGCTTAGGCGGCCAACAATTCCCTGGCCTTTTCGAAAACCGCGTCAAACATCGCTTGGGTCAAGCGTCCGGTCTGGGTATTCTGCTGGCTGGGGTGGTATGAACCCAACAGCACTCGACCGTCGCTGAGCTTATAGTGAAGGTTGTGACCGAATTTGGGCCTGGGGGAAGGGAGTTCCAACCCCCTGGGAGGGAAGGTCCCCAAGTAGGCGTCCCAGCCGATTTTACCCAGGGCCACTACCACTCTGACCTGGCTCAGCAGTTCCATTTCCTCCAGCAGATAGGGCTGGCAATTGTCCAATTCCTACTATGCTAATTTCTCGGAGCA
>JACZRM010000167.1 GCA_022576105.1 Chloroflexota bacterium
CAGGCGGCCTTCGGCGTGGAATCGGCCATGGATGATCTCGCGGAAAAGTTGGGTATGGACCCGATGGAACTGCGGCTAAAGAACGCGGTGAAAGAGGGGGACCGCATGCCCAACGGTGTGGCCCATGCCAGGTTCGGCTGTCGCGAGTTGGAAGAGTCAATGAAGTCACACCCCCATTACAATGCCCCTCTGGATGGCCCCAACCGGGGCCGTGGCGTGTCGGTGGCCTTCCGGGCACAGGGCGGGCAGACATCTTCAGCGACGATCAATGTCAACAGCAACGGCACCCTCAACCTGATCACCGGTTCGGTGGACATCGGCGGCACCCGCACTGCCATTGCGATGCAGGTGGCCGAGGTTTTGGGAATCAGTTCGGAGGATATAAATCCGTCGGTGGGAGATACCGACAGCGTTGGCTACACTGCCAATACTGGAGGCAGCCGCACCGCATTTGACACCGGACTGGCGGGCATCGCCGCCGCTGAAGAGGTCATACAGCGGATGAAGTCCAGAGCGGCGCTGTTGTGGGAAGTCCAGGATGAAGACGTGGACTTTCAGGACGGCGCGTTTTTCTGCACCAAGAACCCGGAAGACAGGTTTACGTTCAAGGAACTGGCGGGTCGATTGATGCGCACCGGCGGCCCGGTGACCTGCTCGACCTCAGCGCCCTCCACCGGTGTGGGGCCAATCTTCGCCGGCAATATCGTCGATGTGGAGGTGGACCCGGAAACCGGCAAGGTTGAGATTTTGCGGTACACCGCCTTCCTGGACGCAGGCCTGGCGGTCCATCCCAGCTTTGTGGAAGGTCAGATTCAGGGAGCCACCGTCCAGGGCATCGGTTGGGCCTTGAATGAAGAGTATTTCTACCACCCGGACGGGACCATGGCCAATTCCAGCTTCCTCGACTACCGAATGCCGATCAGTCTGGACCTGCCCATGATTGACACGGTAATAATTGAGGTGCCCAACCCGCGCCATCCCTTTGGCCTGAGAGGGGTGGGTGAAGGGCCGATCATACCCCCGCTGGCGGCGTTGGCCAACGCGGTTTCCCATGCTACCGGCGTGCGGATGACCAAGTTGCCGATGTCCCCAACCAACATCATGGAGGCCGTTGAGCAGAGTAAGGCTTAGGTCAGGAGCGTGTGACTGAAACTCGCTTTTGTTATTGAGAAGAGTCCCGAATACATCGGGACGACGAAGCAATCCCCGAAGAATTATATTTCTTCGCTTCGCTGGCAATGACATTGCAGAATCATCGGAAAAAGAGCCGGGGCAAGTTTAAAACCTGCCCCGGCTGGTTGTCGAACCAATTACTGTACGTCAGGGAACCCTAAGGTTTAAACACCGCCAGGCATTTGTTGGAATTGAAGATATAAGTCTCATAGTAATCGATGATGTGCGGCTTTCGGCCCAGCTCATCCATCGCGCCGGCCAGGCACATCCAATTGAGCATTTCTTGCTGTCCGGCGTCCTCTATTTGCGGGGTGGTCAGCCGACGCCAGGCGTCGTAGTCGCCGTCGGCGAATTCGTTGAACCGAGCACGGTCCGACTCCACATCGGGCCAAAGCCAGTAATTTTTCTCAGTCAAGAATGCGTGGGACCAGCTAGCCGAGCCGATCAGGGCCACCCGCCAGGGACTGTCTTTTAGCGCCCTCACCGTGGCAGCGCCGACTTCCATGCAGCGTTTTGGCGAAGGGCCGGGAGGGTCGGGTTCGGTCTCGTATTCCGTAGCGCCGCCGCGATTGCGAATTACCCGGCTGCCGTAGCAATTCACCAGGAAGGGCACCACGGGATAGTTGAGTCCGGTTCGGTCGTAATCCAGGAAAAGCAAGGTGTTTAGAATGGCGTGTCCCACACCCTTCTGATGCAGGGGCTGGTACGCGTAGGCCATGTCGATGCCTTGATCGATGAGGCCCCCGACCAGGGCCCGAGCCCCGGCCCGGTGCCCGGGGTACCGGAAGTGTTTGTCGCCTGGCTCGTTCCAAACGTTGCTTTTGGTGCCGCCATCCTTGGTGGCAAAGGGCTGGCAGTCGATTTCATCGTAGGCCAGCACGCAGAAGGGGGGAATAATGTCTTCCTTGAAATTCTCGTACTGATCATCTCCCCAGATCACTATAAAATCCGGTGCGAAGGCATCCAACTCAGCGCGCAGCTTGCGAAACCCAGAGACCATACGCTCCCGCATGCGTTTGGCCGCGGCCAAGCCTTCGTCCTCGCCGTATTCAATACGCATCGGCTCGGGCCAATTGGTGGGGTTTTTCATTTCAGGCGGAATCCGGTCGTTGGTTTTCAGCGTGCGCTTTAGCGCCAGTTCTCCATCTCCGTCGGGCCTAGCCAGAGTTGGGGCATGGGTCATACCTATACCCAGTATCTCAGCCATAACTCCACCTCAATTCTAGTTTGCTGTCTTTACCGGTCGGTTGCGTTATGTTATAGGCTTTGTTACAGAACTGCAATTCAGACGTCAAATCGATAGTGTATTCCTTTGGCGTCCCAGAACGGGGCTTGGTCGCACCGGCGAAGGCCGGTGTCCAAATAGAATCGCTGTTCCGACGCTCTAATGGATTCCGGCGCAAGCCGGAATGACGAAAACTAAACTAACACACTACCCACATTTCGCGCTCTGGACTGGTTTTGGGGAATCGTGTAATATTTGTCCTCGTAGGATAAGTAAGTTGCCGCCTAGAAATTGGCTTGTCATTTTTGAAAAGGAGTCAATTTATGCCAGCGGGTGAAGACCTTGCATTGATGGCCCACCTGATGCGTCGGGCCGGATTCGGCGCCAATCGGGATGATTTGGAAACCTACGCGGCCAAAGGCTACCAAGCCACCGTGGAGGAGTTGCTGCATCCAGAGGAACAGCCCCCCTTCGACGATGACCTGGCCTATCGCTACGTCCCCTACTTCAGAATGGGAACCGGCATCCCCAGCTACCAGAGCTACTGGATGTATCGGATGATCAGCACCCAGCGCCCGCTGGAAGAGAAGATGACGCTCTTCTGGCACCAAATCTTCGCCACCAGCCATTCCAAGATGAACCGCAACCCCCAGATGAACCAGCAGCTAAAGTTGCTGCGCAGCTTTGCCATGGGCAATGTCCGCACCGTGCTGATCGAGATGTCCAAAGACCCGGCGATGATTTACTGGCTGGATAACAACGAAAACCACAAGGGCGCCCCCAACGAGAACTTTGGACGAGAACTGCTGGAGCTTTTCTCCATGGGCGTGGGCAAAGACCAGCAGGTCAACTATTCCGAGGATGACGTTCAGGAGTGCGCCCGGGCCTTTACCGGCTGGACTATGACCCCGCAATTGCCCCGCTATCCCTACGGTGACTACTGCTGGGAGTTTGAATACCGTCCGGATGACCACGATGACCGCGAGAAAACTTTCCTGGGTGAGCGGGGCAGATTCAACGGCGATGACATCGTAGACATCATCGTGCGGCAGCCGGCCACCGCCCGCTTCCTGTCGCGGCATCTTTACAGCTTCTTCGTCGCCGACGAGCCCGGAGTGCCTTCCTGGCAGACCACTGAGCCGCAAGACCCAGCCGCCTTGAAAGCTCTGGAGGACGAGTACTTCCGGTCTAACTTTGATATTAAAGCCATGCTTAGGTTGCTGTTCAACTCCGAGTTCTTCAAGAACGCCCGGTTCAAGAAGGTCAAGAGTCCCGCCGAATTGGTCGCTGGCGTGATGCGCCTGGTGGATGACTACACCACACTTAAACCCAACAGCCACGAGTTAGCCTTCGCCGCCGCCTACATGGGCCAGGACTTGTTGAATCCTCCCACCGTGGAAGGTTGGCACACCGGCAAAGAATGGATCGACAGTGGCGCATTGGTCGAGAGGGTCAATTTTGCCGCCGACCGGGTGGGCGACATCAGCAACCCCGGCGTCCGGCGTATTGTTGAGAGGCTGGCAGCCCAGGGCCCGTTGATGACCGCTGAACAATTGGTGGATTCCTGCCTGGACCTGGCCGGCCCGGTGGTGGTGTCGGAGGCCAGGAAGTCCGAATTGGTGTCTCACGTGCAACGCGAAGGCGATGTGCGGTGCGGCTCCGACGCGGAAATGCAAAAATTCCAGGTTCGCGTGACCAGGCTGTTGCAGCTAATCGTGGCTTCGCGCGAATTCCAGTTCGCTTAGGTCGGGGAAAAGATGACCACCGCCGCAGTAAAAGTACCGACTTACAAGTACAGTTATACCATTGGCAATCAAGCCACACCTCCGGCGCACGGTTTCGCCGGACCGGTGGACGTTGCGCTGGGTAAGAATGGCCTGCTCTACGTTGTCTGCAACTACTATGAGTACGCGCCAAGCAGGAAGTTCGTGGTCAAGTGCAACATGGATCAGGATTATCTGGCGCACTTTGGCTCCTATGGTGAAGGTGAGGGACAGTTCACCTGGCCCAACTCCATCGCCGTTGACCGGGAGGGCCGGGTCTACCTCACTGACGAATGGCAGAGCCGCATTGTAGTGTTCGACGGCGATGGCAAGTCCCTGGCCAAGTGGGGCATAGAGGGCCAGGGAGACGGCGAGTGGGACCGCCCGGCGGGAATTTGCTTCGACGCCGACGACAACCTGCTGGTGGTGGATAGCTTAAATCACCGAGTCCAGAAGTTCTCCAAGGACGGCCGTTTCATCAGTAAATTCGGCGGACCGGGTTCTGGAGATGGGCAGTTCAACACCCCTTGGGGGATCAACGTCGATCGGCAGGGCAACATCTACGTTGCCGACTGGCGCAACGACCGGGTGCAGAAGTTCACCACCGATGGGCAGTTCCTGATGTCCATCGGACGCAGCGGCGACGGCGAGGGGGAGTTTAATCGACCCAGCGGCGTGGCGGTGGACTCGGATGGGTATATCTAT
>JACZRM010000168.1 GCA_022576105.1 Chloroflexota bacterium
TCAAGTTTACATTGTTAGTTCAGATCAAGATATGTGGCAGTTGGCGACTAAGAATGTAGAAGTCTTGAAACCAGTAAGTGGCGGGGGCTATGAAAAAATAAGTTTCAATGATGTTTGCAAGAGGTGGGCAATAGAATATCCTTCCGAATTGAGATGGCTAAGAGCTTACATAGGGGATACTAGTGACAACATACCTGGTAGTGGTATTCCTCGTAAATTGATTTCTAAGTATGTGATAAAGTTGCCCCAAACTGATGGATGTGAAGATTTTGACAAGATTGTAAGGGAACAATATATAATCAAGGATCGTATAAATCAGTTTCTCACAAAGGGTTGGAAAAAGAGGGCAAGCAACTTTCACAGTCAAGCTCTTATCAATTATCGCATTATGTCATTAGTGCCTCCTAGGTTGGGCCCCTTCGTAACTTGTGATTACAATCCAGATTTGAATAAGCTTCTCGATTGGCTGAGAACTATAGGCGCAGAATCGATGATGTCAAGGATGATAACCCATTTTGGTGTGTTTCGTGAGAGGGATCATTTGGAAAAGCCATATCTTGGCAATCCTATCATCGCGTTCTACGTGTATGTGCTGAGGCTCGTCCCGATCTCCAGCGTAAAAGAAGAACCGATAGGGACCGCTTCTCAATACCGTTGGCATTTTGTTCCCTTTTTCACCTGCTACCGTCATGCTCAGGAAACAGCTCACCACCCGTTACCGGAACCGGGGCATCACCTCCTCGGCGAACAGCCGCAGCGAGTTCATCACCTTGTCGTGGGGTATCTGTCCGCCCGGATTAATGTCAACGGATATGCCGGTGATGCCCAATTCCTCCCGATACCACTGAATCTTCTCGGCAACGGCCTCCGGCGTTCCAAAGGCCAGCCTGGGCAGAAGCTCGTCATAGGTGACCTGGGAAGACCGTTTCAGCCGCTCGTAGGTCTCCTGGTCACCCACCTGACTCAAGTTCCGCTGAACTACCCGCAACCGATGCATAGAGCTGGCCTGCGGATCAGAGTAGGCATCTTCCGCCGTCTCCGCCACGTAAGCGCCGATTTGCAGTATCACGTCGTTGGGGCCATCGAATCCGGCCAGGTGTCGGGCCTCCTGGTACTGATGCAGCAACTCTTGAAGCTGGGGAATCTCCATCTGATGCCGCATGAATATGGGAAAGCCCAGGCTGCCGATCAAAGCGAAAGTGTCCCGGCTTTCCACAGCGACTCGCACCGGAGGGTGGGGCTGCTGATAGGTCTTGGGCACCAGATTTACATCGTGGAATTGGTAGAATTCGCCCTCATAGGAGAAGGGTTCCTCCCCCCAAGCCTTCAAGATTATCTCCAACGACTCGGCGAACCGGCCCCGGCTTTCTGAGTACTCGATGTTGTAACCGTGGTACGACTCCAAAAAGGAGCTACGACCGACCCCAAACACCAGCCTGCCTTCGCTGATGTGATCGACGATAGCCGCTTCCTCGGCGATGCGCAGGGGGTTGGCCAGCGGCAGCACCTGCACCGCCAGTCCCACCTTGATGCGCTGGGTACGCGCCGCCACCGCGCTGGCCCCGATCAAGGGCGCCGCCATTACCGCCCGCTCCGGTCTGAAGTGGGACTCGCCGATCCAGAAGGTGTCCAGCCCCAGGTCTTCGGCAGCCTGAACCACTCCGAACCATTCTTTGAACGCTTCAGACTGGGTGCCGTCTTCCCGGACGGTGAACATGGTGAAGATTCCGAAGTCCATGGATACCTCCTGGATAGTGAGGTTTAACTTGGCTCAATTCTGATTTCGTCTCGAGTTTAACAGAGGCATGCGGTCAAAACCATTTTGGTGATGCTAGGGACAATTTCCTTCGCGCGCATCGACCGTCACCGGTGGCATCAGTTTCCGGTACGTCATGTCGGTGGTACAATATGTTGTACAAGTGCACGAGGAGTTTTCGAATGGATTCCATTACTTATTCTCACGCTCGCAGCAATCTGGCCAAGACCATGGAAAGGGTTTGCGACGATCATACGCCAATCATAATTACACGAAAGAACCAGCACTCCGTGGTAATGCTTTCGCTGGCGGACTACGACGCCCTGGAAGAGACCGCCTATCTGTTGCGCAGCCCAAAGAATGCCAGAAGACTGCTGGAATCGGTGGCGGAACTGGCGTCCAGCGGAGGCACAGAACGTGAGTTAATCGAGTGATCCTCATTTTCTCCGACCACGCTTGGGAGGACTATCTATACTGGCAGCGCACCAATCGATCCATCCTCACTCGAATCAATCTGTTGATTCAGGAAATACAACGCTCACCCTTCGAAGGGATTGGCAGACCAGAGTCTTTGAGGCATGGTCTCAGCGGATACTGGTCGCGGCGCATCAACGAAGAACACCGTATGGTCTATAGGGTTGATGACGATACACTTTTTGTCGCGCAGCTACGCTACCACTATTAGACCAACTACTGTTAGACCAACCATCGGGACCTACCCCGCAGGCGCCTCAATCTTCCGGGTGCGTATCTTGAAGCCGGTGGTGTCGATGATGGCGCTGTAGCGGCCGCCGGTGCCGCCGCCCAGGGTTATGAGGATATCCTCCGGCTCCCGAGCGCAGCGCAGCATAACCTGATCGTCGCCGGGCTGCTCCGGCCCCATTTTGGCCCCCAACCGGATCAGTTCGCCGCGGGAGCGGGCGGTGTTCTCGATGAAAAACTCCTGTATGTCGCGGCGCGACCAGCCGTCTTCCTGCAAGGTCAGGGCATGCTCCGGGCCGAAAACAATGACCCACTCGGCCGGGAAGCGGTGGGACAGGGCGGTGGACTTGATGGTGTCGGCCATGGACAGCAGGATGTCCTTGCCGGTGTGGCTGTAGCGGTTGTTGACGGTGATGGCGTTGTAGGCCACCGCGATGGTGACACAGCTATCCTCAGGCTGGAAACCCCGGCTGACGTGCAGCGGCCCCCAGGGCGAGTCCTCCTCGTTGTCGCCGATGCAGAAGGTGTACTTGGTGGGGTTGCCCAGGGTGCCCCGGTCCAGGGTGCCCGGCCAGGCGTCGAATCCGTTCATGAAGCACAGGCGCACCGCCCGACCCAGGCAGGCGTTGGCCCGAAATCCCGGCCCCAACAGGCCGTCCTTGGAGTTGATGCCAATCTGGTGGCGGATGGGACCGTTGACGATCATCAGGATGCTGGGCGAACTGGTGGATGCGGCGGCCATGTGGACAAAGTTCTTCTCTTCGTCCAGGGCGCGCAGGGTGGTGGCCAGCACCGGAAAATACTCCGGCAGGCAGCCAGCCATCACCGCGTTGGCGGCGGCGTTCTCCGAGGTAAGCACCCGGCGGCGCATCTCCAGCGAAAGCAGCTCCTCCTCGCCGGTCATGCCGGAGTAAGCCAGCATCTCCCGCACCTTGTATTCCTCCGGCGGCACCACCGGCAGGCCGTCGCTCCACCCCATACGGTAGCATTCTTCAATGGCCTCGATGGTGTCGCTGGTCTCAACGGTTTTTGAACGTTCTGGGCTGGTGGTCATGGCTTATCCTCCTGTCTCAGGGCCAGCTTGTCCAACCCTCTAGCAAAATTCATCGCCGCTTCGGGATCACTGTTAAGTACGTCACCGCCTACACCCGCTTTTATCATTCTAGTTTTACGCTCTAGCTCTTTTTCCACGACGTAATCTTTGATAAAAAAATCGCTAGCCGCATGGATGTCGCATCCTATGTTGGTCGTAATTAACTCACCCCTTTTTGCCAAAGTACGAAGCATCGCCCCAACTTTAGTCTTTCCGCACCTTATATTAGCGATAACCCAAAGTGCGAATTCTTCATGCTCAGCGAAATCGTATGCACCCTTGGCCCGTTTCGGACTTAGTCATTCCCTTTTGATCATCGTCGCATCCTCGTGGCCGTTAATTTAGCGGTTGGAATACTGGCCGCTTGAGAATATTCTTGTCGAACAGTCTCCACCGTGCAACATACAAATGTCAGGAAGGCCTAACCCTCCGGCAGCCTTAGCTGCACGCCGGCCTTCTCCTCCTGGATGCGGGCCACCGCGTCGGAGTCTTCCGGCCCCCAGCCCCGTTGCATTGCCTCCACGTGACGCTGGTCAATTAAATTGGACAATTCCATCGGGATGCCATACTCACGGCCCAGGTCGGTGGCCAGGCGAACATCTTTGGCCGCCAGCGCAGTGGCGAAGCCCGGCTCAAAGTTGCCCTTGAACAGGTAGCGGGGGAACTTTTCGGTCAGACGGCGGTTGCCGCCGGAACTGTTGGCGATGACATCGGCCAAGGTGGCCAGGTCTACGCCAGCCTTGACCCCCAAGGTCAGGGCCTCAGTCATCAGCACGCCGATGCCCATGCTGAGCAGGTTGTTGCAAATTTTGCAGACCATGCCGTTGCCGATGGGGCCGCAGTAGACCACGTGACTGCCGATGGCGTCCAGGGTGGGCTTCATCCGGTCATAGACCGCCTTGTCGCCGCCGACCATTACCGCCAGGGTGCCCGCCGCCGCGCCATAAACGCCGCCGGATACCGGAGCGTCCAGCACCGTTACGCCCTTCTCAGCGCACAGGTCGTGGATGCGGCGGATGGCGGTCGGCGAGTTGGTGGACAGGTCCATATAAATGGTCTCCGAAGTGGCTCCCTCCATGATGCCGTTTTCGCCCAGCACCACAGCCTCCACGTCCCGGGGCACCGGCAGCGAGGTGAAGACGACTTCGTTGCCCGGCGCCACATCTTTGGGGGCGTCAACCCAGTTGGCCCCCAGTTCCAGCAGATTGGTGGCCGCTTCCCGCCGCAGGTCGTGGACGGTCAACTGATGGCCGGCCTTGATCAGGTTGGAGGCCATCGGGTTGCCCATGTTGCCCA
>JACZRM010000169.1 GCA_022576105.1 Chloroflexota bacterium
GAGTTTACTCTGAGCGGGGCCGAAGCGCTCCTTCAGAAAGACATTGTGCTAGAGTTGCTCGGATATAATACCTACCCCGGTCAACTCCCCTGGCGGAAGGGACCTAGAGCGAGGGGTACCTTCACCCCTTCGACAAGCTCAGGACAAGCCCAACTCTCTTTTAACGAGGGGCCCGGTTTGACCGGCTAAATGGGCGGGCCGCTGGCATCGTTCAACATCGCCTCGCGCAGCAGCGGCAGCGGCGGTGCGCCGTAGGACAGCAGCTTATCGTGAAATCCCTTCAACGAGTAAGCGTCTCCCTGTTCCCGCCGATAGTCGTTCCGTAGTTTCAAAATCATCAATTTGCCCAGAGTGTAGTTCAGATACCCGGGGTCAAAGGTTCCCCGCAGGGCTTCCCGACGGGCCGGCAACTCCTCCAGGTAGGCGTGGTCCGTAAAAAACCGGGTTGCTTCGTCCACCGACATTCCCTGGGTGTGCATGCCCAATGAGCATAAGTAGCGGCAGTTGCGGACCAGGGCCTCCAGAAGTTGGGTGACCTGCAACTGGGGGTCATCCCTCCCGTAATCGGTTTCCAACATCATCTGCTCGGTATAGTGAGCCCAGCCCTCGCTGAAGGCGTAGGAAGTGCCCACCCGATTGATCAGGGGCAGCGGCATTCCGTAGCGGTTGTGCAGATGGTGTACAAAGTGGCCCGGGTACACCTCATGGATTGAGATTATTTTCAGGGTTGAGTAGTTGAAGTTGGACAACCACTCTTCCTGTTGCTGGCTGGTCCAATCGTCTTCCACCGGCGTCACGTAGTAAAAGGACTCGGTGGCCTGGTCTTCCAGGGAGCCGGGGCTGTCCATGGCGGCAAAGGCGTAGCGCATATAGGTGGGGGTCTCAATCACCTGACAGCGGTCTTCCGCCGGCAGGCTGATCAGGTCCAGGTCAATCAGTGATTGCCGGATAGATTCCAGCATTTCGCGGGTTTCGGGAATCAGCGCCTCTGGGGCCGGGTGATTGCGTCCAATTTCCGCAACTATTTCCCGCACTGACTTGGTCGGGTTAATCGAAGTGCAAACCTGGGTCAGTTGCTCCAGGTTATTCTGCAGGTTGGCCTGCCCCAGCTCCACCACCTCCGCCAGCGGCAGGTTTATCCCCTCCCCGGTGGCCAGCATGGACGAATAGCGGCTGGCGCCGATGGCAAAGTCTTCCGGGGCAACGCGCAGCCGGTCGCGCAGGCTCTCCACAAAGTTGTCCAGGGCTGTGGCCGCCTGTTCTCTGGCTTGATTGAACTGGGACAAGACGCTCTGGTCGGTAAACCCGGCTACTGCGGCGGCCAGGTCTACCCGGTAGAACCGGGCCATTCCGGCATAGCTCTCAACACTCATCTCCAAAACCGGGCGGCCCACCCCCGCGCCCAGTTGGGTGTCCAGGACCTGCAGAAAGTCCGGTACCTGTCGCAGTACCTGGGTCGCGCCGACCAGCCGGTCGGCCAGGGGGGCGTAGTCCCGCCGCACGTAGCCGCTCACGTTCAGGAAGCCAACCTGACGCATGGGGTTGCGCTCAACCGGGCGCATTTCCACCAGGGTGAAAAGCTCCCGGTTCAGGAACAGTTCCAGAACCCGATAGCTGAGCCGGTGCTCGGTTGCCATGTCTTCGACTGGTATACCCGATAGCTGGGCCAGCCCATGCCTCAGCTTCTCGATTCGACGGCCCAGCCGGTCTGGGGAAAGATCGGGGAGACGCCCGTCGTATTCGTGGCGGCCGATGCGAGAGCCGGCGGTGGGGTAGAAGTCCCAATAATCTTCGACCTGTATCTGCGCCAGCCGGTCTAAGGCCTCTTCGGAGCGTTGGACTGACATAGTTGGCCTCGACTGAAAATGTTGAGAATTTGCCGTAATTTTGCTGGAGAATAGCCCGATTAGGCGAAAGATGGGTTTCCAGGGCACGAGAGCGTGTTAGGCATGTCCCTGGCCTTGCCAACGGGTTGGAGACGGGTGGTTCCCGCTATCTACCCTTTGGCCGTTGGCTGGGGCCCACGGCCGTGCGCCCCCACGGGAGTTGCCGAAGTCCGAAGGGGTTTATACCCGCTCAAGCCTGGGGACCGGCTAGCCGAGCACCTCGCTGATCAGGAACTCGGGCTTAATGTCGGTGTAGTTGGGGATATCCCCCATTATCTCTTTGCCGTGGGTCATGAAGGCCGCATGTACTTGCTCCACGGCCTCAAAATACAGCGCACCCACCGCCACGAACCTGGGCTCTGCGCTGGGGTCGGCGTCCGAGATGCCTTTTTCAATTTCGGTGCGGACCAGGCCCTCGGAGTCCAGCAGCCGGTGCACCATCGTGATGTGGCTCTTGATGTAATAGTCCATATCGAATTTTTTGCCCGACTCGTTGGGGTAGTACACTGATACCTTAAACATTGTGATGCTCCTTGCGTTGCTGTTGAATGGCAGCCCAATTGTACCGCACCACAGGAACCGTCGCTACTGGACGCCGACGGTGCGGGCAAAATTGGACGGCCTGGCAACGAGAGGAGTTTCCGTTCGTGCCGAGGCCGTCCGGTGATCTAAATGGGTGCTGGGTCAGACGGCGTGAATACCACGGTGGGGGATGCTCCCGGGCCTGCATCTCAGGCTGCATTGGCCATAGCGTGTTTGATATCTCTCTCCAGTTCGTCCAGGGGAACTGGCTTCACCAGAAAACCGGATGCGCCCAGTTCCTCAGCCATTCTCCGGTCGATCGGGCGGTCGCTTGAGGTAAGCATCAGCACCTTGATCGCTTGGGTAATCGGGTTTTCTTTCAGCTTGGCCAGGGCTTCATAGCCGTCCATCACTGGCATCATCACGTCCATCAGAATCAGGTCCGGCTGCTCAAAGAATGCCTTGGAGTAGGCTTGTTCTCCGTTGCTGGCATGAATCATCTGGTAATTTTGTTTTTCCAAGATCATGCTGAACATAGCTCGGGTAGGCTGATGGTCATCTGCCAGCAGTATCTTTTTCCGCTTCTTATTGATCTTCTTTGGCACGCATCCTCTCACAAAGCAAAATTGTAGATTAGCTGAGCTTTATTAATACTCTGACATTCCGCGAGCTTTGGTGTTGAGCCTGGTAGTATCAGGTTAATATCCGGCCCCGCTGCGTTAACATCGCGCAGTGTCGAATTGGGGCAACCGCTGTCGAATTGAAGCATTCCCTGATTAGGCTGGGGTCGGGAAAGAGTGGAGGAGAAATGCAGCGAGAGGATTAATCTGGGTGAGAACGAATCTGGATGAGAGCGAATCTAGGAGAAAATGGTCCCAGTTGGGGCTAGGCAGACCAGCGGCAACTGAGAGGCCGATATAGGCTTCCCGGTCTTGGCGCCGGCCCACAAAGGCATCAGGCGCCGGGGACATTTGCCTTCAGATATGGCCCGGGTTACTGCTTGGATCGCATCTTCGTTCAAGTGTCGCAGTTGGGCAATGACCGAGCAGATCATTTCTATTTCTGGAACGGAATAGATCGGGGCTTCCTAACCTTCCATGCTGCCGATGCAACGAGACTTATCCGATGCGTACCGGGCAATTGCGCCCAGGTGCTGATTAATCGCTCAGGGCCGAAAATGTTCCTGCTTCGTCCAGCGTCAAGGGGTGGACTTTAACTACTGCATCGGTGTTCAAGGGGCCGTAGATATGGGGGTATATTTCACCGGAGCGGCTGGGTTCCCGCTTTAGGGGTGCCGACAAAAGCTTAGAGTCCACGGCCAAGGCCAGCAGGTCCTGGCGCCCGGAGTACAGCCGGTTAGCCACCCTCAGCAATTGGTCCTGGTCCTCGGAGCAGTGGATAAACCCCTCGGCAGCCAACGAATCGGCCCGGTGCTCCTGGGTGGACTTGGCTGAGTCCCAGCTTGCCTGGTCAATCAGGTGGTAGATGATGGACATCAATGCTCCGGCGCCGGTTGAGTAGCTACTATTCTATCGCATATCGACCCGCCCGGTAATTTGAGTACTTGAATTTGAGTACTTGAATTTGAGGGCCTGAATTGGGTGTCCAAAGGTGGGTGACCAATGGTAGGATGAGCACGAAGGCAAATACAGGAGCGGCGAGGATGAAGACGCAGGAGCACCAGGGAAAGGGCTTAACTTATTTGAACGTATATCCCGATGACTATGACCCGTCGCTGAGCTATCCCCTGGTGATCATGCTTCACGGATTTGGGGCCAATATGCAGGACCTGGCTGGACTGGCGCCGGCGATACAGCGGGAGGGATACGTCTATTCCTGTCCCAACGCGCCCCTTCCCTTTGACCTTGGCCCGGGTATGGTTGGCTATGGCTGGCACCCGCCCCGGGGCGCGGCCACCGCGGAAGACTTTCAGCAGGCGGAGAACCTGGTAAACGGGTACTTCGACGAAGTATTCGAACAGTTGAAGGCTACCCCCGGCCAGATAGTCCTGCTGGGCTTTTCTCAAGGCGGTGGAATGACCTACCGCTGCGGCCTGGGACGCCCGGATACCTTTGCCGGACTGGTGGCCCTCAGCGCGTCGCTGCCGGACCCGGAGGTGCTCAAGCTGCGACTGCCGGACCAGCGGAAGCAGCCCATATTCATTGCCCACGGTCGTGCCGACCAGATGGTGTCGATGGACACGGCCCGGGCGGCCAGGGCGTTTTTGGAAGGTGAAGACTACCACCCGGACTACCACGAATACGACATGGGACACGAGATTCCGCCGATGGTCTTGCGCGACCTGGTTCCCTGGCTGGCCGGGGTCCTGCCGCCCCTTAGTCGCGACTGATTCAGGTAGGTTCAACCCAGGTTTGCCTTGCTTAGATTGACTTGACAGGGATTGTTGAGGGGCTTTACCATTCTATTGAAGCC
>JACZRM010000170.1 GCA_022576105.1 Chloroflexota bacterium
CTAAGCTGGACCACGCAAGCGGCAGCGACCCCTGCCGCACAGCATTATCCAACCGGAATAAACATGAGGTCATCCCAGGTCGTTCAAGCAGGCCTCCAGTGGCTTGTTCAAACAGGTGAAAATGGGGGTATCGCGCAGGGTGAAGGGCCGGGCCTTGGATTCCCGCAGCTCCATCACCAGGTCTAAAAACGCCCCTGGCTCGTCGGTCTCAAATCCCAACACAAACTCCTGGTCGTCCAGCCCAAAGGAGTAGGAGGTGCTGATTTTCACCTCCGGGTACTTGTGGCCAATGAGAAAATGCTCGTTCATTAATTCCTGCCTAGTCTCTTTGGACAACTGATACCACTCGTTGGTCTTGAGGAAGGGATACACGAACAGGTACTTACGTCCGACGATTCGCATGGTGGCGGAGGCGCCTTCCTGACCATCATGCGCATGATGGTCAACGTAAGGCGACCGGCGGGTCATGGCCAGAAACGAGTGGGAAACGTTCAAAAATTTGCCCAACTCGGTGCGGTTAATCTGGGACATCAATTCATTGATGGCTTCCAGAGTAGGACTGACCTTCCAGAGCATAAGGTCAACATCGGCACGAGTGCCCACCAGGCTGTAGGTGGATATCGTTATCCGGTCAGAAAATTCTGCCACCACCCCGGCAAACTGGGACTTGCTCCACGTTCGATCTGCCTCAGGGAGCTCCCGCCATTCCGGGGCAACCTTATAGAAGGTATATTTAACAAAGTCGCGCTTGGTTTGCTGGTTGGTTTCCTGGGCCATATAGCCCCCTTGCTAAAATTTGTTGATACTTTGATGATAACAATGGCAACCTATTTATGGCAACGATGGTCCGGCGCCAGGTAACGATCAATAACATTTTCAGTTCGATATTTGCTGTCTGCTATTCTGGCGGGTTAGGTGATTATTCCCTGAGCATTCCGGGGTTTACCAGGACGTTCGGCCTATGAAAATCCTCTTCGTCTGTGTCGCCAACGTCGGCCGAAGCCAAATGGCCGAGGCCTTCTGCAACAAGCTGTCCAGGCACGAAGCAACCAGCGCCGGATCCCAGGTTGGAGAGAAAATGGGGCAGGTCTTGTCCGACCGGGCCCGGGAAGCGGAAGCCTCATCGACACCCGGCGACATGCTGAAAATCATGTTTCAGGAAGAGGACTTGGACCTGTACGGGAACGTCAGGACCCAACTAATACCCAGCCTGGTGGACGCAGCGGACCTGGTGGTAGTCATGTGCCAAAGCGACCCATACCCGGAGTATCTAGCCAGAAATCCCAAAGTAACGTTTTGGAACATTCAAGACCTCTACGGGGCAAGCTACAACGCCGTCCGAAGTTTGAAAGACGAAGTGAAACGCCACGTCACCGCGTTGGTGGCGGAAATGGGGCCAGACTCACCTGGTCGTGAGCCTGTCGAACCAGCGGGGCAATGATTCCATACCGCCCTTCAGTTGAGGGCAGATCCGTTGCAATAGCTTGGCTTAGTGCTACAATCTCCGGGTAAATTCTGGGTGGCAGCGGTTAATCGCCCACAAATTGGCATCACAAAAGAGGTATCACAATGGTTACCTTGGGAAACGATCAGTTTACCTATGAAGTGTTGGAGGGCTGGGGCCAACTCCCCGACGGCTGGAAGTTCAAGGAAGTAGCCGCGGTTGGGGTGGACTCCAACGATAACGTTTACGCGTTCAACCGGGGCGAACACCCCATGATTATCTTCGATAAAAATGGCCATTTCTTGCGCTCATGGGGCGAAGGAATATTTCCCCGGGCCCACGGTATAACCATGGGCCCCGATGACACTATTTTCTGCACCGATGACGGGGACCACACGGTCCGCAAATGCACCCTGGACGGCAAGGTCTTGTTTACGCTGGGCGCCAGCGGCAAGCCCGCTCCTTTCATGAGCGGCGACCCGTTCAATCGTTGCACCCACGTAGCGATCGACCCCCGCAACGGCGATTTCTATGTGTCCGACGGCTACTGCAACGCCCGAGTCCACAAGTACTCGCCCGACGGCAAACTGCTGTTTTCTTGGGGCGAACCCGGCACCGGACCCGGCGAGTTTAACATCGCCCACAACATCTGCACCGACAAAGACGGCTGGGTCTATGTTGCCGACCGGGAGAATCACCGGGTGCAGATTTTCGACTCCAACGGAAAGTTTGAGACTCAGTGGAACAATATGGCCCGGCCCTGCGGCCTGTACATCGACCAGGACTCCGGTTTGGTCTACGTCGGCGAGCTGGGCGCGGCGATTGGCCCCAATATCGCAGCGACCGGACTGGGGCCAAGGGTTAGCATCTATGACACCAGCGGCCAGGTATTGGCCCGTCTGGGCAACCAGGGCGAAGGAGAGGAGCCCGGCAAGTTCATCGCTCCCCATGGCATCTGCATCGACTCACGGGCCGACATTTACGTCGGTGAGGTTTCCTGGACCCATACCCGCGGGCGTCCCAACCCACCGGACGAGTTGCGTACTTTGCAAAAGCTGTCCAAGCAGAGTTAGCCGTCGCCGGGAAGGACGTCGCCGGGAAGGAAGTCGCATGGAAGTACGAGTGGGAAGCCTGGTTCGCGATGCGCAAGAAGCTGAGGGCACCGTGATCATCATTGATGTGTTTCGGGCCTTCACCACCGCTGCCATCGCCTTCGATCGGGGCGCCAGCCGGATAACCTTGGTGGCTGAGATTGAAGAAGCGCTGGAATTGCAGCAAAAGGGAATCGGCGATGTGTTGATGGGGGAGGTGGACGGCGAGCGTCCCGAGGGTTTCGATTACGGCAACTCTCCCTACGAGGTGTCCCAGGTAAATTTCACCGGAAAGTCCGTCGTTCAGTCAACCCGGGCCGGAACGGTGGGAGTAGCCGCCGCCGGCAACGCCGATACCATCTATTTAGGCTCCTTCGCCGTGGCCGACGCAACGGTTAAGGCGATCCTAAGGGATCAGCCTTCGGTGGTATCGATTATCGGCATGGGGAACCAGGGCAGGTCCCGCGCCGACGAAGATGAGCACTGCGCGCTATATCTGCGCAACCTGTTGGAAGGCCGGAACCCGGACCCGGATGCGGTTAGGGCGCTGGTCATGGCAGGCGGCGACACTCAGAAATTCTTTGACGAAAGCAAGCCGCAGTACCATCCCAAGGACGTAGAGCTGGCGTTGCAGATTAGCAAATACCACTTTGCGATGAAGGTGACCAAGGAGGACGGCCTGCTGGTAGCCCGCAAGCTCCCGGTATAGGGTAGCTGGTGCAAAAAACCTTGAGCCACCCTTCCGGCTTTCGCCGGTACCCAGAGCCGCAGACGTAGGAAGAACGCCCTCCGCATTACTCCCGTCGTACCGGCGCAAGCAACGCAAAGGACGTTGTTCCTGGTCAAGGTTCGGTATGGTTCATGCTCTCTGATACTACCCTGTCAGCAGCGGCGGAAGAAACTATTTCTCGGCGAATCTGGCCAGCTCCAAGTGCTCAATTCCTGGCACATCGGAGCTTCCTTTGAGGATCAGGTCGGCCAATCCCTGACACATTCCGGTGCTCCACAGGATTCCTTTGCGCCCGCCGCCGGTGGCCAGGTATAGGTTCTGCCAGCCGGTAACCTGGCCAACAATCGGCATTCCATCACCAGACCAGGGTCTCAAACAAGCGGTTTGGCGCACCAATTCGGCCTCGGCCAGGTAAGGCGCAATGTTCACCAGCTCTGCCATAATGCTGTCGCGAGCGGCCGGAGTCGGCTGCTCATCAAATTGCACTCGCTCTTCGGTGGTGCCCGCCCAGATCAAGCCGTCGGACTTGGACGCCGCATAACTACTGCCGTAATGCAGCGAAGCCTTCAGTGGTTCACCCGAATGCTGCAATCTCAGGATTTGGCCTTTCACTGGAATCACCGGTATATCCACCCCGCACCATTGGCCAGCCAAACTGGTCCAAGGCCCCATTGCCAGCACCACCAAGTCTGCTTCCAGCTGGCCGTGCTCCAGGGTCACGCCCAGGCATCGGTCTCCCCGGGCCAGCAGACCGGTCACCCGACGCTGATGCATTTCAACGCCCAGCTTCTCAGCAGCTTGGGCCGCCGCCAGGGTATAGCGGTAAGGCTCCACCGAGCTGGCGGTTTCCACATACGTTCCGCCCAAGCACTGAGGGTTAATCCGTGGCTCGATTTTCAGCACTTCAGCGGTGGTTAACCACCTGGGGTTGTAGTCCTTTACCTCTTTCTGCCAGGCCAGGTCTTCCTTAAGGCAGAGGGCCGTTTGCTCATCCAAGGCCAACCGCAAACGGCTGATCCGGTGGTATTCAATGTCGACACCGGATACGTCTTTGAGTTCCTGGGCCAGGGCCCCGTGCCGACGGTTGCACCAGATACTGAAATCCAGCAGTGGGTCCGGCATACCTGCGCCATCCAAGTCGCCCATCTCGCCAAAGGCAAATCCCGACGCATGGCTGCCCACCGAGTCGGCTTCCAGAACGGTAACTTTCAGACCCTCTTTAGCCAGCAGATACGCGGTAAGACATCCCGCGATGCCTCCACCAACTACTATTACTTCTTGTTTCGACCCGGTCATCAGTACCACCACCTTGGATTACTGCACCTTAGATTACTGCACCTAGAATATCCGTAGCTTGATTGCTCCAGTCCGCTTGACTAAGAGGCTCCTAGCAGAATAACGGACTTGTCATTCTGAACCGGAACGAAGTGGAGGTGAAGAATCTTAGATTCTTCGTCGTCCCGATAGAATCGGGACTCCTCAGAAAGACAGGAATTATCATCATGTAGGGCATCTACAGACCCTTGAACCACTCCTCAAAGCTGCCCAGCAGAG
>JACZRM010000171.1 GCA_022576105.1 Chloroflexota bacterium
GTCGACTCGGGGTCTCTGGCGGGGAAACGGTGGGGCCCGGTGTCGTAGAAAAAATCGGCGTATTGAACCGTCCTGGCGTTGCCGCCATGGATCGCAGACTTCTCTAATATGCTGTAATCTCGGCCAATCCGCTCCAAAGCCCAGCCGGAAGCCAGCCCAGCCGGGCCGCCTCCCAAAATCAATATCTCTTTCCGAGAACTCCGTTCTACTGGCAGGATTGACATAAAATCAATGCATCCTCTTGTTGGTTGATGGTTTGTTGGTTGATGGTTGGCTGGTTGATAGTAGCTGTCGGTGATTCTGGCGCTTAGAGACCGGAGCCGGCCTTCTGGGCAGAATTCTGCGTCTTGGGTAATTGCTTGCTGGCCCAAATCACAATCTGTCCGTTGCCGATCGTGCCCGGAAAAGACTGAAGCAATTGCCAGTCTCGTTCGATGCGGGCCTCCAGATCAGGCTTGCGGAGACGCAGGAATCTGGGAAGAGTGGTCACCAGGTAGCTATTCCCATCGCGATTGAGGGCCACAACCGCCTCCAGGTCTGCCACCGATTGGACGAAGTAGTAATCCTGTCCGGCTTCGGTGCCCATTCGTCTAATGTAGTAGCGGAAACCCTGCTCCGCCAGATCTGCGACTATCACCACTTCGCCCGGAGCCCGCTGTGTTTCCAGATATTCAATGGAGGCCCGATACGCCTGCTTGGGCAGGCCATAGTAAGTCTTCAATGATAGGAGGGACACGGCCACGATCAGAACGACCAACCCGGTTACCGCCAACCGGGGCAGCAATTGGCGTTGGGCCTGGGGCAATGCTTGACCGGCGAACCGGGCCAATACGTGGACACCTAGAACCACCGCGAATATCCCAACTGGAAGCGCCGGCAGCATGAACCTGGGCGAGAAGGTCAGCCCGTTGATTACGATGAATAGCAGGCTTAACGCCACCGGCAGCGATAGCGCCAGGGTCAAAGACCAATTGCGCCAGATCAGGCTAACAAATCCCAGCCCGGCCACCATAGCGCCCGCCGCTAGGATTAGCAGCGCCAGTGGGCCGCTGCCGATGCCCGCGGCAGCCGAAAGCCCTCGGACCAATTCGGTTAGAAGATCAACCGAGAACAGGCTGAAATATCCCCCGTCGCCGGTGTATTTGGCCTGCAGCCGCACCAAAGCGTGGGGCAGAATCAAGGCATACATCTGAAACGCCAGGAATCCCACCAGCCCAAAAACCACGGTGAGCCGTTGCAGCAGAGGAAGGGGCGAAACGCCTCTGCGCAGGATGATGTAAAGCGCAACAACTCCCACAATCCCGTGGGCTGCCAGCACATAGGCGGTGGTCAGCAGAGTGGCAAAGTTCAAGACCATTACCGCCAAGTACAGGAGCCATAACCGCAGCCGGTCGGTCTGAAGCGCCCGAACCAATATGCCGGAAGCCGCCAGGGTGAAGAGGACGTGTCCAATGTAACCCCGAGCGTTTTGCGAAAAGAATATGTGGTGATAGGAGACCGCCACCACCAGAGCGATGCCGAGACAGACCCACCGAGAGAATCCCATTTGGCGGGTAATCCAATAGATCACCGGCATGGTTGCAGTGCCCAGCAGCGCCACCGGCAAGCGGACCGCCCATTCGGTTTCGCCAAACAGACCGATGGACAGTTTCACCAGAAGGGTGTTCAGCAGGTGGTTGTTGAAGTTGATGTACCCGCCGATTACTTCCAGCAGGGACATGGGGCCATAGACCACCACGGTGCTGATCTCGTCCAGCCACAGGTCGCTGTTCAGATTCACCAGGCGCAATGCCAGGGCCAACAATGTAATACCAGCCAGCAGGGTCAAGGCGACCCGGGCGGTCAAGCCATCTCGGGCCACTGACCAGGTGGGCGCTGCCAGCAGCTGTGCCTGGTTTAAAGGGACGAACCTAAAATTGAGCAGGGAGATTGCGCAAACAATCAAGCCCTGGACCAACAGGGAAATCTGAAGCAGTACAATTCCGGCTATTGGGGGAGCGGGCAGTTCGGCGTCTCGGGGCAGCGAGTCGTACCAGCCAGTGGGCATCAGAACGCCCAGCAAAACCAGCAGCAGGCCAATGGCGAAGACGCCCAGGCGCAATTTCGTTGAATGTTTGGTGGGATTGTTTTGTGTCATGGGAGAAAGCAAAATCAAGCCGGATAGCCTTTTGCGAATCGGCGCCGGCCGCGCCCAGCCTTGGTTCCTATATTTTGCCGGTTACTTTGGCGGCGGCCGGAATACCAAGTTTGGCGGTAAAATACTCAATGGTCTTGGTCAGGCCATTTTCAATGCTAACGACTGGATCCCAGCCCAGCAGGGTCCGGGCCTTGGTGATGTCCGGGCGTCGCACCTGCGGGTCGTCGATGGGCAGAGGATGGTAAAGCACATTTCCATTGCCAAGGGTGAGGCGATGCACCATCTCAGCCAATTGCTTTACGGTCAACTCCTCCGGGTTCCCAATGTTGGTCGGGTCATGGATGGTGTATTCCTGACCGTCCAGGGTGGAGTTGTACAAGAACCTCTTGCGGTCGGTCCGCTGGTCCACCGACTTGTCTGAGTCTTGGAACAGCACTCGCATAATTCCTTCAGCCGTATCTGAAACATAACAAAAACTGCGGGTCTGATCGCCGGAACCGTACACGGTAAGGGACTCGCCACGGCAGGCCTGGACGATGAAGTTGGAGACAACGCGCCCGTCGTCAGGCCTCATTCGAGGGCCGTAGGTGTTAAAAATGCGCACGATGCGAGTGTCCAGGCCATGGTACCGGTGGTAGGCCATGGTCATTGCTTCGGCGAACCTTTTGGCCTCGTCATAAACCCCCCGAGGGCTGATGGGGTTTACATTGCCCCAGTAGGTCTCGGGCTGCGGATTTACCAGCGGGTCGCCATAGACTTCAGAGGTGCTGGCCAGTAGATAGCGGGCTCCCTTGGCCTCGGCTAAGTCCAATGTCATCTGAGTTCCCAACGAGCCGACCTTCAGGGTGTGCAGCGGAAACTCCAGATAGTCTTTGGGGCTGGCGGGTGACGCAAAATGGAGCACCGCGTCCAGGTCGCCAGCCACATGGATGTAGTTGGCAACGTCGTAGTTGAAGAAGCTGAATCGCTGGTGGCCCCACAGGTGGGATACATTGTCGGCATTCCCAGTCAGCAGATTGTCCATGCAAATTACTTCGCATCCCGCCTCAATGAGCCGGTCACAAATATGGCTGCCCAAGAATCCCGCTCCGCCGGTTATCAGTACTCGCTTGATGGTCTTGTTGTCTAACACTAGTACATCCCCTGGGCTCCCTACCCTTTCTAAGGTGTGGGAACGATGAATTTCTAAAATACTCTCGGCAAAGGCCTGACCACGAGTTTCTAGCAGAATGCCTAACTGCTCATCCGGTAGTGAGCTACCTCAAATCCCCCAACTCCCTTTGCAAAGGGGGCTATCGAGTCTCCCTCTTTCGTAAAGGGGGACTGAGGGGGATTTCCTCGCCCCTCAGGGCAACCAACATTGCATTTTGCTCGGTGATCTGAGGCGCTACCGCCACTCTCGGCCCAGTACCATTGAGGCCGCCGAGCGCAGCGGCCGCCGGACTGCCAGGTAGGCCGACAAGGCTGGAGTGGACAGGGTCTTGAATATCTGCGGCTGCCTGACGTAGTAGGTGTCCACACGGGGCAAGCTCAAGGGATTGGTCTTCGCCGAAACGGTCCCCAATCTGGTGGTGCACGCGCCGCGGTAGGTCTGGCTCACCAGTTCCGCACTACCGGCGTCGGACCTTCCGTAGGGATAGGAGAAATGGTCAACCCGGTGTCCTAGATGGTCTTCCAAAACGCGCTTGGCGTTGACGACTTCCAACTCCAACTCGCTGCCGGAGACCCGGTCCAGGCGAGGATGGTTATGAGTATGGGCGCCAAACTCGATACCGGCCCGATCCATCTCATGAATCTGCTCCCAGGTCATTATGGGTAGACGGGGGATACCGGCGGGCTGGCTGGGCCAATGGTTGGTCTTGCCGCAATACCCGGCAACCAGGAATACGGTTGCCGGAAATCCATACTGTTGCAGAATTGGGAAGGCCTGCTGATAGACATTTTCAAATCCATCATCGAAGGTGAGCACCACCGAGCGGTCGGGAAGCGGCTCCCCATTGGTCAGACCGTCTACCAGTTGAGTAAGAGAGATTACGTTCAAGCCTCTCTGGTGTAGGGTCTGCATTTGTTGCGCAAAAATTCTGGGCGCCACCGAAATCGGTGAGCCGCCGTCATCAAGGGAGTGATACATTAAAACTGCCGCTGCCATGTTCCCGCCAAGGCCTAGTCGGCGGCGACGGGCGCCGGCTCGGATACGTCTTCTTCCTCGCTCACCGCCTCGTGGTACTCCAGCTCAGTGTTGACGCTCCAAACGTCGTGAGACTCGCCCATTATGTTTTTGACTGCCAGGATCGCCGACAACATTGCGTGGTCTTGGTTGTCATACCGGTGCAGGCCAATCCGCCCGATGGTCTGGAAATTTTCCAGGGAATCGATATAGGCGTGGACGATGTCGCGGGCCGCATGGTAATCGTAGTCGTAAACCGGGTAGGCATGGGCCTGACGAATTACGATTCCGTCTTCTACGTCTTCAGGGTTGGCCAGGCCGATTATTCCCAGTTCTTGGCGGGCCTGCTCAATCAGGTCCGCGTCATCCTTGGTCCACATGTCGTCGCCAACGTTGCAGAAATATTCCATGCCAACGCTGGTCTTACTCTGGTCGGGAACCATATCAGGACTCCAGTTTTTGCAGTTCTTAATCCGGCCCACATCCACCTTGGTGCTGTGAATATAAATTCTATT
>JACZRM010000172.1 GCA_022576105.1 Chloroflexota bacterium
GATGGGCGTTGCCTCAAAAGTCATTCTAAGCGTAGCGACGAATCTAGTTCACTTGATGTTAGACCCTTCGCTGCGCTCAGGGTGACGATAAATATAGGCTCTTAGCTTCAATCACACGCCACAATTGACGCTTTTGAGGCAAGGCTCCCGCGATGGGAGAAGGCCGGGATGAGGGTGATACCCCTCTCCTCAGTCCTCTCCCACCAGGGGCGAGGATGCCGTTAACTAAAACTGTCGTGTAATAAGCCCTCGATGAGAGAGGGTTGGGTGAGGGTGATTCCCCCTCCAGCTAGTGAGGGGGGTCCTGTCACTCCATTGCGCCGGCCCCACTGCATGAACCAACGGCGCCATTGCTGTATCATCTAGGGATGCGGTTTCACGTGCTTACCCTGTTCCCGGAGGCATTCACCGGGCCGATGCAGCATAGCATGTTGGGTCGGGCCCAAGAGCGGGATTTGATCTCGGTTGAGCTTACCGACATTCGCAAATTCACCCACGACGCCCACAACACCGCCGACGACTACCAGTTCGGCGGCGGCTTCGGAATGGTTATGAAGCCGGAACCGATATTCGAGGCGGTAGAACACATCCTCTGCTCACAGATCGAAGCGACCAGGTCAGCAGTCCCGGTCATTTTGATGTCTCCCCAAGGCCAGGTTCTGGACCAGCCGCTGGTCGAGGAATTGTCTCGAAACAAGGAATTGGTGATCATCTGCGGGCATTATGCCGGGGTGGATGAACGGGTCCGGGAGCACCTGGCGACCCAAGAGATCAGTATTGGCGACTACGTGCTGACCGGTGGGGAGTTGGCCGCAATGGTGCTAATCGACTCTGTTTCACGATTCATTGAGGGAGTGATCGGTTCACAGGAGAACGTCCAGGAAGACTCCATCACCAGCGGGCTGCTGCAGCATCCGCTGTACACCCGTCCTGCTGAGTACCGTGGCCTGCCGGTGCCCGAAGTTCTACGCTCCGGCAACCATGCGGAGATCGACCGCTGGCGACGCCATCAGTCGTTGCAGCGCACCCTGAACCGACGCCCTGACCTGCTGACCAAGGCCGACCTGACGCCCGATGAACTTTTGTTCTTGCAGTCGCTGGGCTGGGTTCAGCCCTAAGCACGCCCGCAATCTCACGACTAAACCTGGAGACTATCCCCCATGCCCAGGTCTGATTTCAAGTTTCACACCATTGTGCGCGTCCGCTGGATGGACTGCGACGCCCAGGGCATTGTTTTCAACGGGGCCTACCTGGGTTACCTGGAAATTGCCCAAGCCGAGTATTTTCGCAACCTGGGTTTCAGCATCTACAAAATAGCTCAGCGTGGTTACTTTGATAGTGCGGTGGTCAAAGCTACCCTGGAGTTCAAGGCCCCGGCCCGAATCGACGACCTGCTGGAACTGCACGTTAGGGTATCGCACATTGGCAACACCAGCCTGACCCTGGACCTGGAAATTTTTCCACAAAAGTCCCCTAGCCCGGAAACCGACCGGCTGCTGAGCGTAATTCAGGCCGTCTACGTGGGGCTAAACGCCGAGTCGATGCAGACCCGGCGGGTGCCAGATGAGATTCGCAGTCTGGTCGAGCAATTTGAGGCTACCGGGGAGGTGTTGCCGTTGCAGCAATTTCCGGCGCTGGCTGAAGCTGCCGGGTTAATGCAGCCAGGAGGGAAGTAGAGCATCAGTTTGATATGCCAGGTATGGGATTCTGTTGGTCACACCGGCAAAGGCCGGTGTCTTAAAACATGCGTGGTTGAGCAGTTCTCATGGGTTCCGGCTTGCGCCGGGATGACGCGGGCTAACCGGAATGACGCGGGCTAAATTGAAACACCACCCATAGGGATGGTTGAATTGGCAGAGGGCTACGGGAAAAGGCTAGACCATGAAAACCGGGGATTCGTCCCGGTTGATGCGGGTTTCCTGCTTCATGCTCTGACGAAGGAATTTGGGCAGGCTGAACATGTTCAGGTGCGATTCGGCATCGTAAAACTTCAACGACTTGCCTACCCGTTGCGGGATCAAAACGTCCAAGTCAGGGAGTTTGGGCAACTCAGAATCCGATGCAATATTAAAGCCCCACAGCGTTTGGAAGGCGGGGACATGCACCTGACACGGTTTCACGTGGGCAAACACGCCACAGAGAGTCTTATGGATTGTGGTAAAACATTCTTCGTGGGCCAGTAGTCCGGCCGGGCCCGACTGGGTCACCAGGATTCCGCCCGGGTTAAGTTTAGCTTGGACGATGCGGTAATATTCTTCGGTGTACAGCAGATAAGCGGTGCCGCCTTCCAACGGGTCCACCAGGTCCATCACCATAACGTCGAAATGTTGGGAGCAGTCCCGCAGGTAGGCCCGGGCATCCTGATGCAGCAATTCCACTCGGGGATCGTCGAAGCTGCCTTGATGGTGCTGGGGTAAATAGCGGCGGCACAAGTCCACCACCTCCCGGTCCAGGTCCACCATCACCGCTCGCTCCACCGATTTATGGGACAGCACCTCCCGCAAGGTGCCTCCTTCACCGCCGCCGCCAATGAACACGGTGCGAGGATCAGGATGCATCAGCATGGCGGGGTGCACCAGGCCTTCATGGTAGATGTGCTCGTCCTTCTCGGTGGACTGGGTCTTGCCGTCCAGCACCAGGCTGCGGCCAAAGACCTGAGATTCGAGAATTTCTACGTTCTGATATTCGGTCTGACCTGAGTAGAGCACCTTTTGCGCCCGAAGCATCATCACCAGGTCGGGGAAGATCGTCTCCAGGTACCATTTTCCAGATATTTCGTCCATAGCTTATTTAGAAGTTTATTCGGCGGGTCTAAGAGCCAGCCGGAGACTTGATCAGCAGGCCACGGGGAACTTCGGTGATATCCTGGTCCTTGGACTCCAACTGCTCAATCAATATTTCCGCCGCTTGCAATGGCTGAAATGAAGAGCCGCAGGTAAATATATCCGCCGCCGCGTATCCGTATTCCGGCCAAGTATGTATTGAGATGTGCGACTCAGCTATGGAGAGAATACCGGTTACACCTTGAGGACTGAACTGGTGAAATGACTCACCCACCACATGGACGCCCAAATCTTCGGCGGCCCGTAGCAGCGAATTGCGGATATAGTCAAGGTCGTTAAGGAGCTGGGGGTTACATTCCTTTAGTTCTAGCAACAGATGCTTACCTAGTACATTCAATCATCCGCCCTCCAATTTATTTTGAGATACCCTCTAAATCGACAATCACCAATTGTATATGCACTGTCGTGGGTAATCAATACCTTCGATCCACAACTTGGGCCATCAACAACCCAAAAACAGTCTACCAAACACCTGGCCTCAGAACCAAATTGCTACCGAAATGCAGCCATTGACTGGCGCCACCCACGTCGATACAATCGGTGACAGCCATGGCCCGTTTGTTTGACCTCCACATTCACACCACCAAGGGTAGCGCCGACAGCAGCCTTTCTCCCGAGGACTTGATCCTTGAATCTGAACGTCTGGGGTTGAGGGGATTGTGCATCACCGAACACAGCGGGCCTTGGGACCGCCACGAATTTCTGCGCTTTGCCAGCCGCCACAACGTGGTGCTGGTCCGGGCCATGGAGGTTGACACCGACCTGGGCCACATGCTGGCCTTCGGAATCGACCAGTACCAGTCCGGGTTTAACCAGGCGGCCGAACTTTATAAGGCGGCTAATGCGGTAGGCGGCTTCGTGATCAGCGCACACCCTTTCCGGGGTGTGCTGGGCAAGCACATGCGGGAGCGGCCCTACCTCTATCGCTCAACGACCGACCCGCTGCCCAAAGCGCCCGCCGATGCCCTGGACCATCCGGCCTTCAAGGTGTCCCACGCCATTGAGGCGGCCAACGGGGGGACTGCCGACGAAGAAAACCATTTTGCGATGAAGGTTGCCGAGCTCTTGAAGATTCCAGTAACCGGCGGCAGCGACGCCCATTCAACTCATGGATTGGGCAAGTTTGTGACCGTATTCCGGGACGAGGTCAACACCGAAGCCGAGTTTCTGAAAGGCTTGCACAGCGGTACATTTTATCCGGCCACTGGGTTACGACAGGGGAACCTGCAGCCCTATACCGGGTAGTTCGGTGATTTTCCCCTTTGGCAATGAGTACCGTGCTGGGTTTGGCGCCGACGAATTAAGGGATTGGGAAGTTAGTGGGCTATGGTTCTAGATCAAGCATTACAAGACAGCACCTCTTTTGACCGGACATTCGTCGCTCTAGACCTGGAGACTACCGGCCTTGACCCGGAGCGCGACTCCATCATTGAAGTGGGCGCGGTCAAGTTTCAAGACGACCAGATAATTGACACCTTCCAGACCTTCGTCAACCCGGACCGCAGCATCCCCGAGTTCATTCAACGCCTCACCGGCATTACCCCGCAACAGGTAAAGCGCGCCCCTTCATTTGACTCGATAATGAATGAACTGGAGGCTTTCCTGGCGGGACACCCCATCGTCGGCCACAACATTTCCTTCGATTTGCGGTTCTTGGACTCGCACGGGCTGCGCCTGGGCAACCCCAGCCACGACACCTGGGACCTGGCTTCGGTTTTTCTGCCCACCACTGCCGAGTACTCGTTGCGGTATCTCAGCAAGCTGCTGGGCGTGGCCCACGACAATCCTCATCGGGCGTTAGACGACGCTCAAGCCACTCGGGAAGTGTTCGTCAGTTTATTGCGCAAAGCCGGTGAGCTGGACCCAGGGCTGCTGGCCCACATCCTCAACCTGTCCAACCGGAGCCGCTGGGGCATGGCGTCGTTGCTGGCTGCAGTGAAAGGCAAATCCGCCGGTATAGCTGAAGCCTCCG